>NZ_JBHHMJ010000219.1:0-1279 GCF_042136455.1 Stenotrophomonas sp. 3diitr2024 | reverse complement strand
GGTCAGATCCCTTTTTCCACAGGAAAAAGGGATCTGACCCCGCAGCTCGGCTACGGAGAGCAGGAGCACCCTGACAGCTTCACGCAAGCACCCGTTGCTACCGTGCCCGCGTGAAATGGAAACGACTGACTGGCGGCTGCCGTGAGGCGCTGCGCACGATCGATCTGCCGTTGCTGGGCGCGTTGTTGATCCTGATGGGCGCCGGCCTGGCGGTGCTGCACAGCGTGTCCGGCCCGGTGGCCGGGCAGGCGGCACGCTTTGCCGGTGGGCTGTTGGCGATGTGGCTGCTGTCGCGTGTTTCGCTGCTGCGATTGCGTGCGTGGACCCCTGCGATCTACGCGCTGTCGATGCTGCCGCTGATGGCGGTGTACGTCATCGGCACCGGCAAGTACGGGCAGCGCTGGCTGAACCTCGGCGTGTTCTACCTGCAGCCGTCCGAGCTGCTCAAGCTCAGCCTGCCGCTGATGATGGCGTGGTACCTGCATCGGCAACCACTGCCGCCCTCGCCGCGCACGGTATTGACCGCCGCGCTGCTGATCGGCGTGCCGGCGGTGTTGATCCTCATGCAGCCCAACCTCGGCACCGCCACGTTGGTCACTGCCAGTGGCGTGTTCGCGTTGTTGCTGGCTGGCTTGCACTGGGGCTGGTTGGCGACCGGGGCGGCAGGGCTGGCAGTGGCTGCACCCCTGGCGTGGTTCGGCTTGCTGCGGCAATACCAGAAGGATCGTGTGCTGACCTTCCTCGACCCGGCGGCCGACCCGCTTGGTACCGGCTGGAACATCCTGCAATCGCGCATCGCGATCGGTTCCGGGGGCTGGCAAGGACGTGGCTGGGGGCAGGGCACACAGGCCACGCTCGATTTCCTGCCCGAGTACACCACCGACTTTGCGTTCTCGGTGCTGGCCGAAGAGTTTGGCTGGATCGGCGTGGCGACGCTGTTCGCGCTGTACCTGTTCGTGGTGGGGCGTTGCCTGTGGATTGCGGTGCACGCGCGCGACACGCACGCGCGATTGCTGGCCGGTAGCCTGGGGCTGGCGTTCTTCGTCTACGTGCTGGTGAACGGCGGAATGATTTCCGGCCTGCTGCCGGTGGTGGGCATTCCGATGCCGCTGATCAGTTATGGCGGGACCTCGGCGGTTTCGCTGTTGGCCGGCATCGGGCTGGTGATGGCGGTACGCGGGCATCGGCCCGTGCACGGGGGATAGCGTTTCCAGCCAACGGCGCAGCCCCTCGTGGGTGGTCGCGCAACGCGGCTCATGTGTGGGGCGGGTGCGGTGGG
>NZ_JBHHMJ010000208.1:0-347 GCF_042136455.1 Stenotrophomonas sp. 3diitr2024 | reverse complement strand
CCTCGATGCCGATCTGGGGCAGCCGCTGGAGCAGGTGCTGCGCGACGCCCTTGCAGCGCTCGCACAGCGGCCCTTCGCGCAGCGCCTGCAGGACGCCCGCCGGCCCTGAAGCCTTCTGGGAGCCGCACGAAAAGCTGGGCGTGGAACGGGCCCTGGCCTGCACCGTGCTGGGCGATCCTCAACAGGTCGCCGAGGGTATCGCCGCTTTCGTTGAGCGGCACAAGCCTGACGAGCTGATGCGGATCAGCCTGATCACGCTGCAGATCGACCGCCGCGGCAAGGAAGGCCTGATCTGCCGCGACAACATGCGTGCCGATATCGCCGTGGCGTTCTACCTGCGGGTCAAC
>NZ_JBHHMJ010000204.1:0-332 GCF_042136455.1 Stenotrophomonas sp. 3diitr2024 | reverse complement strand
GCCGACTGGTTCGTGCTCAGCCAGGGCAACAACGTCGGCCGCAGCGTCAGCTACTCGCTGCTGCCGTCGGAACTGGTCAGCTCGGTGGAAGTGAACAAGTCCTCGCAGGCCAAGCTGCGCCGCTGTGCCGCCACCCCGGTGAAAGCGGCCGAGCAGCCACACCCGCCGTTGCTGCTGGCCAGCCACTGGCTGCGCACTGAACTCGAACTCGTACCCGCCACGCCGAACATGATCGGGTCGGAGACCTTCATCATGGTCGCCTTCAGGTGCAGCGAGAACAGCACGCCCTGGGCCTTGGCATCGGCGATCTGCTCACCGATGAACGCGGCCAG
>NZ_JBHHMJ010000202.1:0-2464 GCF_042136455.1 Stenotrophomonas sp. 3diitr2024 | reverse complement strand
GCGGCAGCGACGCCTGCCGCTGAACCGGCGGCGCCGGCTGCCGAACCTGCCGCCGCCGCACCGGCCGCACCGGCCGCGGAGGCGCCCGCCGAGGACGCGCGTGCGCGCATCGAATCGCTGCTCGGCGATGCGGCGCAGTTCGAGAAGGTCTTCAACGCGTTCAAGACGGCCGTGGTCGGCGGTGATCGTGCCGCGGTGGTCGAGCAAGTGCGCTTCCCGTTGAACATCAGCGACGGAAAGAAGATCACTGGCCCCGGTGAGTTCCAGCGGAACTACGAGAAGATCATTACCCCGGCGGTGGTCAAGGCAGTGTCCGGGCAGGACTTCGGCAAGGTCTTCGTCAACCAGCAGGGCGTGATGATTGGCGATGGACAGGTGTGGTTGAACGGAACGTGCCTGGACAAGGCCTGCACGCAGACCGAGGTGAAGGTCATCACCATCCAGTGAACGCAGACGGCCCCGCACGCGGGGCCGTTGCGGAGAAACGTGCCGGCCAGCGGCCGGCGGCACCTCATGCCTTCGGCGTGAGCTTCAGCAGGCGCGCCTTGCTGCCGTCTTCCAGCAGCCACAGGGCGCCATCCGGGCCCTGTTCCACTTCGCGGATGCGCTCGCCCATGTTGAAGCGTTCGGCTTCGCGCGCGCTGTCGCCATCAAAGGCCACGCGCACCAGCGAGGTGGACGACAGGCCGCCGATGAAGCCGCTGCCCTTCCACTGCGGGAACAGGCTGCCGCTGTAGATCACGAAGCCGGCCGGCGAGATCACCGGCGTCCAGGTCACCTTCGGCGCGGCGAATTCCGGGCGGGTGTCGTGGTCGGGAATCGGGCGGCCGTCGTAATGGTCACCGTTGGAAACGATCGGGTAGCCGTAGTTGGCGCCACGCACGATCAGGTTCAACTCGTCGCCACCGGCGGGTCCCATCTCATGCGCCCACAGCTTGCCGTTGGCGTCGAAGGCCATGCCCAGGATGTTGCGATGGCCCAGCGACCACACCTGTGCGGCAACCCCGCCCTGTGAGGCGAACGGGTTGTCGGCGGGCAGGCTGCCATCGTCGTTGAGGCGGATGATCTTGCCGAGGTTGCCGCCCATGTCCTGCGCCGGATCGAACTTCTGGCGCTCGCTGGAACTGATCCACAGCTTGCCGTCCGGGCCGAACGCGAGGCGATGCCCGTAGTGGCCCTCGCCGCTGACCTTGGGGCTCTGCCGCCAGATCACTTTCAGGTTCTTCAGCTGGCCACCCCCGTCGGCATCCAGTGCCAGCGTGGCCCGGGCCACCGCGGCACCGCGGGTGTCGAGCGTGCCTTCCTCGGCATAGCTGACGTAAACAACATGATTCCGGGCGAAGTCCGGGTGCAGGATGATGTCGCCGAAGCCACCCTGGCCACCATAGGCGACCTTGGGAACGCCGGTGATTTCGTGCTTCTGCCCGTTGGCCGGGTCCAGGTGCTGCAGCGTGCCGCGCTTTTCGGTGACCAGCAGGCTGCCGTCGGGCAGGAAGGTCATCGCCCAGGGCTGGTCGAAGCGGCTGACTTCGGTGGCGGTGAACGGCCGCTGGTCGGTGGCGGTGGCTGCAGGCGCTGTGGCCTGGGCGGTACCCGAAGCCGGATCGGCGGCGTTGCAGGCGGAGGTGGCGAGGATCGGCACGAGGCCGAGGGCGAGCAGCAGGGGCGTACGGGTCATGGGTATCTCCAGGGCGGGGATGCGGATGGCCGGGCTGCCCCTTGTATACCACCGCAGCCGTTACCGTCGTGGCCCGAAGGTCCTGCGCCCCCTGTGCGGCAGCGGCGGGATCGTCTAGGGTGGGCACGCCCGGGCAAAGCATGCCCGTCTGTCTGCCAAGGACCTGCAATGAATACTGCCATGCCTCACAAGCCCTCCACCGCCTTCATCGCCGCCTCGTGGGTGGCCCTGCTGCTGGGTGCGGCGGCGTACCTGATCGGCCTGTTCAATGCCACGATGGCGCTCAACGAGAAGGGCTACTACCTGACCCTGCTGCTGTTCGGCCTGTTCGCGGCGGTGTCGCTGCAGAAGAGCGTGCGCGACCGCGTCGAAGGCATTCCGGTCAGTGGCCTGTATTACGCGCTGTGCTGGTTCGCGTTGTTGTCGGCGCTGATGCTGCTGCTGGTCGGCCTGTGGAACGCCACGCTGGCACCCAGCGAGAAGGGCTTCTACGGCATGGCGTATGCGTTGTCGTTGTTCGGTGCGGTGGCTGTGCAGAAGAACACCCGCGACCTGATCGCCGCCGGTGGTGGCGAGAGCAAGCGCAGCGCGATCGTGCCGCCGCTGCCGGAACAGGAATGATTCGGTAGCGCCGAACCCATGCTCGGCTCAGCCGAGCATGGCTCGACCCTAAACGTGGGGCGAGAGCCGAGCGTAGGCTCGGCTCTACAGCAACCTGGGCTATCGCTTCAAGCGCGGATCCGCCAGCTGCGCTTCGTCCCAGCCACGGCGCACGGCGTTGCGTGC
>NZ_JBHHMJ010000196.1:0-1330 GCF_042136455.1 Stenotrophomonas sp. 3diitr2024 | reverse complement strand
CATCGACCGTTGCCGCGAGGCCGGCGTGGTGGCGTACCAGATCGTGTTGAAGAACAGCTGACGGACGCCGCCGCATGTTGACCCTTGTCCTGGTGGTGATCCTGGCCGCGCTCGTCTTCGAGTTCATCAACGGCTTCCACGACACTGCCAACTCCATTGCCACCGTAGTGGCGACCAAGGTGCTCTCGCCCGGCTGGGCGGTGATGCTGGCCGCCTTCATGAACCTCATCGGTGCGCTGACCGGTACGGCGGTGGCGCTGACCATCGCCTCGGGCCTGCTCAACACCAACGTGGTCGAGGTCACTCCGCAGGTGATCCTGTGCGCCCTGCTGGGCGGCATCATCTGGAACCTGATCACCTGGTGGAAGGGCCTGCCGTCCTCGTCCTCGCACGCCCTGATCGGTGGCCTCTGCGGTGCCGGTCTGGCCGCGGCCCACAACAACTGGGACGCGCTGATCTGGTCGGAGCGCCTGGGCAGCTGGGCGCAGAACAAGGGCCTGCTGTGGAAGGTGTTCGTGCCGATGATCACCTCGCCGATCGCCGGCTTCCTGCTCGGCATCGTGGTGATGGTGCTGCTGTGGGCGCTGATCGCCGGCCTGGCCAAGGTCGGTGGCGCCATCGGCCGCCTGGCCCGTCCGCGCATCGTCAATGCCTTCTTCGGCAAGGCGCAGATCGCCTCGGCGGCCTACATGGGCTTCGCCCACGGCCACAACGACGCGCAGAAGACCATGGGCATCATCGCGATGACCCTGATTGGTGCCGAAGCCACCGGCGCACTGAACGATCTGCCGTCCTGGCTGGCCTTCATGCACCCGGACGCGCACGCCGGTGACGGCATCGCCATGTGGATCGTACTGACCTGTGCAGTGGTGATGGCTGCCGGTACCGCCTCGGGTGGCTGGAAGATCATCAAGACCCTCGGCCACAAGATGGTCAAGCTGCACCCGATCCACGGCTTCGCCGCGGAGACCAGCTCGGCCACCATCCTGACCCTGGCGGCCCACTTCGGCATGCCGGTCTCGACCACGCACAGCATCTCCACCGCGATCATGGGCGTCGGTTTCGCCAAGAACCCGCGTTCGCTGAAGTTCGGCGTGATCGAGCGCATTGTCTGGGCCTGGATCCTGACCATCCCGGCCGCCGGCGGCTGTGCGTACCTGATCCTGAAGCTGTTCGAGATGTTCGGCTGGACCTGATGCCAACGGCCTTGGGATCAGAGCCCTTTCCCTGCGGGAAAAGGATCTGATCCCGGTAAACGAAAAAGCCCGCCGGATACCGGCGGGCTTTTTTCATGGCAGATCATTCCTCTGTATCCAAGCGTGCCGACCTG
>NZ_JBHHMJ010000192.1:0-3344 GCF_042136455.1 Stenotrophomonas sp. 3diitr2024 | reverse complement strand
TTGGCCGGCAACCCGGGAATGCGTGAATGATGCGGTTGCCGGCCAGCGGCCGGCACTACCGGATAAAGAAAAACGCCGCCCGGGGGGCGGCGTTTTCCGTTCTGCCTATCTGCTTACTTACCGCCCAACCGCTCCCACAGGAAGCTGTAGGCCAGCGCCGACATGTGTGCGGCCTGCGCGTTGTTGGCGGCGCCGCCGTGACCCCCTTCGATGTTCTCGTAGTAGGTCACGTCCTTGCCGGCGTCGATCATCTTCGCCGCCATCTTGCGGGCATGGCCCGGGTGCACGCGGTCGTCGCGGGTCGAGGTGGTGAACAGCACCGGCGGGTAGTTCTTCTTCGCGTTGAACAGGTGGTACGGCGAGAAGGTCTTGATGAACTCCCAGTCACTGGTATCCGGGTTGCCGTACTCGGCCATCCACGAGGCACCCGCCAACAGGTGGCTGTAGCGCTTCATGTCCAGCAACGGCACCTGCACCACCACCGCACCGAACAGCTCCGGGTACTGGGTCAGCATGTTGCCGGTCAGCAGGCCACCGTTGCTGCCGCCCTGCACGCCCAGGTGCTTGGCGCTGGTGATCTTGCGCTTGACCAGGTCCCGCGCCACCGCGGCCATGTCTTCGTAGGCCTTGTGGCGGTTCTGCTTCAGCGCCGCCTGGTGCCAGCGCGGGCCGTACTCGCCGCCACCACGGATGTTGGCCACCACGTACACCCCGCCCTTCTCCAGCCAGGCGCGGCCCATGCCACCGGAATAGCTCGGGGTCAGCGAGATCTCGAAACCACCGTAGCCGTACAGCAGCGTCGGATTGGAGCCATCGAGCTTCATCGCCCTGTCGTGCACCACGAAGTACGGCACGCGGGTGCCGTCCTTGCTGGTGGCGAAGTGCTGCTCGATCACCTTGCCCTTGGCGTCGAAGAAGGCCGGCATGGTCTTCAGTGTTTCCGGGGCCTGGCCGATCTCGGCCAGCGCCAGCGTGGTCGGGGTCAGGTAGTCGGTGGCGGTTAGCCACACCGCGTCGCTGTCATTGCTGTCCACTGCAGCCACGCCCAGCGTGCCGAAGGCAGGTGCGCCGACGAAGCGGCTCGTCTGCCAGCCGTTGGCGCCCGGGGTCAGCACCGACAGGCGGTTCTTGACGTCGTCCAGCACGTTCAGCACCAGGTGGCTTTTGGTCCAGGTGGCGCTGGCCAGCGAGGTGGTCGCGGTCGGGGTGAACAGCACCTCGAAGTCGCGCTTGCCGGCCAGGAAGTCGTCCAGCTTCGTCGCCAGCAGCGAACCGGACGCATAGGTCTTGCCGCCCACGGTCCACGGATCGCGCAGTTCCAGGGTCAGCCACTGCTTGTGCAGGCCCTTCTCGGCCGAGTTCGGCGCGTCGATCTTGGTCAGCGTGCCGTCGTCGCCACGCAGGTAGAGCTCGTTGTTGTAGAACGCCAGCGTGCGGCTGACCAGGTTGCGCTCGAAGCCCGGGGTGTCATCGTGCATCGCCGCGATGTACATGTCTTCCGGCTTGCCTTCGTACACCGTCGTGGCCGAGGCCATCGGCGTGCCGCGCTTCCACAGCTTGGCCACGCGCGGATAGCCGGACGTGGTCATCGTGCCGGCACCGAAATCGGTGTAGACGAACACGGTGTCGCGATCGACCCAGTTGAGGCCCCCCTTCGACTCCGGGCGGAAGAAGCCGTCCTTGATCCAGGTCTTGTTGGCCAGGTCGAACTCGCGGGTGACGTCGGCGTCGGCGCCGCCGCGCGACAGCGCGATCAGGCAACGGCTGTAGTCCGGGCGCAAGCAATCGGCGCCGTGCCAGACCCAGTTCTCACCCTCGGCCTTGTTCAGTGCATCCAGGTCGAGCACGGTCTCCCACTGCGGCGACGCCTTGCGGTACTCGGCCAGCGTGGTGCGCCGCCACAGGCCGCGCTCGTGCTGCTGGTCCTTCCAGAAGTTGTAGTAGTAGTCGCCGATCTTCTGCACGCCCGGAATCTTGGCATCGGAGTCGAGCACCTCGCGGATGCGGGTCTCCATCTGCTTGAAGGCCGGGGTCTGCGCCAGGCGCGCCTCGGACTTGGCATTCTGTTCCTTGACCCAGGACAGCGGCTTGTCGCCGGTGACGTCCTCCAGCCAGGCGTAGCGGTCGGTATCCTCAGCGGCCACGGCGGTCCCCACCGAGGCAGCGGTCATCATGCCGGCCAGCAGGCAGGCGGAAGCGAGTCGTGACATTGCAGCTCCAGGCAGTCATAAGCCGTGGAACGCTAGCACGGAATGCCGCGGCCTCCCCCGTGTCGAAGGTCAGGCCGTGACCGCCGGGCCGCGCCGGCGACGCGCCTGTCCACCGGTACGCCGCACCTTCGGCAGCCCCGACAGGCGCGGCAGCGGGAAGCGCAGCAGCGCCCACCAGGCCGCGAGCGGCATGCCGATCAGCCACATCGGCAGCCAGCCCAACCACGCGCTGCTGCCACGTGCCGCTGGCCAGACCAGTACCAGCGCCAGTCCGGCCAGCGCCAGTTGCCGCACGCCACGCAGCAGGCGCGGGTCGGCGCGTTCGATGATGCGTTCAGTTGCAGGGTGACGGACGGAACGTCTGTTCATGGGCCTTCTCCGGTAGACAATGCAACACAGCTTGGGCAAGCCCCTTCTCACAGATTGCGACACCATTGACGGATCGCGCACGCTCAGTCGACCATGCTCAGGCAAAGCCCTCCTGAGCCCGCTCCCGCATGACTTCGATCCGCCCGCTCTGCGCCGTGTTGCTGGCCCTGTCCCTGGCGGGCCCCGCCATGGCGGTCGGTGAGCCGCCATCACCCCGTGCCAGCGTCCCGCGCGCCGATCCGGATGCCCCGATCGACCTCAAGCGCTTCATGGGCACCTGGTACGTGATCGGCCGCGTGCCGAACTTCATCGAACGCGGGCACGTCGCCAGCGTCAACGAGTACGAGTTGCGCGACGAGCACAAGGTCGGCATCACCTACCGCTACCGCGACGGCTTCGGCGAACCCCTGCAGGAGATCCGTGCACGCGCCAGCGTCGACCCGGACAGCGGCAACCACGGCTGGCGCACCTGGTTCTACCGCGTGGTGCCGACCCACTCCCGGGTGCTGGACGTCGCCCCGGATTATTCGTGGGCACTGATCGGCTACCCGGGCCGCGAGATGGCCTGGATCTTCTCGCGCACGCCGGACATGGACAAAGCGCTGTACAAGGAGCTGGCCGAGCGCCTGCGCGACGAGTACGGCGTGAACACCGACAAGCTCAAGCGCGTGCCGCAGCATCCGGAACAGGTCGGCAAGCTGGGCTACGAAGTACCGAACGCGCGTTGACCGCACGTGGAATTGCCGGCCAGCGGCCGGCACTACC
>NZ_JBHHMJ010000188.1:0-323 GCF_042136455.1 Stenotrophomonas sp. 3diitr2024 | reverse complement strand
GAGCAGGCCAAGCATCGGCAACGCCAGGAACGCGAGCAGGCGCCGGCGCAGGCTGGGCGGTCCACTGATCACGGGGCGCTGTCGTCCTGCGCGTCTTCCAGCATGTAGCCCAGCCCGCCGCCGTCCGTGCCGGAACTGCTGGCCAGCGTCCGCCAAGCCACCGAAGACCTGAAGGCCAAGGACCTGGTCGAGATCGACGTGCGCGGCCGGTCCAGCCTGGACAGACAGTGCAGGCCGTTCCGGGTGGTGGCCTGCGGGTGCCGACCTGGATCCTCGGTTCAAGCCTGTTTGGCGCACGCATGGCCGCCTCGATGGGCCTGCCG
>NZ_JBHHMJ010000187.1:0-5076 GCF_042136455.1 Stenotrophomonas sp. 3diitr2024 | reverse complement strand
CCCCCTGAGCCGAGCGTAGGCTCGGCTCTACAGGGGAGCTGTGCGGTTTTCCACATGTGGCGTGGAAAGCGATGGGAGTTTGCTGTGGACAAGTGCCGGCGAAGGTCACGCCGCAAGCGTTTCGCAGTGTGGTGATTTTTTGTCCATCGCCGGAAACGCGAACGCCCCGCACAGGGCGGGGCGTCCGGGGTCGATCCGTTGCCGCCGGATCAGACGTTGAAGCGGAAGTGCAGGATATCGCCTTCCTGCACGCGGTATTCCTTGCCTTCCAGGCGCAGGCGACCTGCTTCCTTGGCGCCGGCTTCGCCCTTGTACTTGATGAAGTCGTCATACGCGATGGTTTCGGCGCGGATGAAGCCCTTCTCGAAGTCGGTGTGGATGACCGCGGCGGCCTGCGGGGCAGTGGCGCCCTTGCGCACGGTCCACGCACGGACTTCCTTCACGCCAGCGGTGAAGTAGGTCTGCAGGCCGAGCAGGCTGTAGGCCGCGTTGATCACGCGGTTCAAGCCCGGCTCGCTCAGGCCCAGGTCGGCCAGGAAGGTATCGCGGTCTTCGTCGTCGAGCTGGGACAGCTCTTCTTCGATCGCGGCCGACACCGGTACCACCTGCGCGCCTTCTGCGGCGGCATGCGCGCGCACGGCTTCCAGGTGCGGGTTGTTCTCGAAACCGTCTTCCAGCACGTTGGCGATGTACATCACCGGCTTCAGGGTGAGCAGGAACAGGTCGCGCACCAGCGCCTTCTCTTCCTCGTCCAGGCCGGCCGAGCGGCCGGCCTTGCCCTCCGACAGCGCCGCCTGCAGCTTGGCCAGCACCGGCTTGCGCGCCGCTGCATCCTTGTCGCCGCCCTTGGCCGCACGCTCGGCACGGTTCAGTGCCTTCTCGACGCTGTCCAGGTCGGCCAGCGCCAGTTCGGTATCGATGGTTTCGATGTCCGAGATCGGATCGACCTTGCCGGCCACGTGCACGATGTCGCCGTGCTCGAAGCAGCGCACCACGTGAGTGATCGCATCGACTTCGCGGATGTGTGCCAGGAACTTGTTGCCCAGGCCTTCACCGCTGGCGGCGCCGGCTACCAGGCCGGCGATGTCGACGAACTCGACTGCGGTCGGGATGACCTTCTGCGGGTTGATGATGCCCGCCAGCTCGTTCAGGCGCGGATCCGGTACCGGCACGATGCCGACGTTCGGCTCGATGGTGCAGAACGGGAAGTTCGCCGCGGCGATACCCGCCTTGGTCAGCGCATTGAACAGGGTCGACTTGCCGACGTTGGGCAGGCCGACGATGCCGCATTTGATACCCATGGGTGACAGCTCTCTGGGGTGAAAGTGATTGGTGAAACAGCGCGCGCGCTGCTTGGCCAATCCATCTCGGTGTCGATCATTGTGTGCCAACCAAGGTTGGCACCCACCGGAATCGGGAAGGTTGGCACCTACCCAAAGCGGTTTACTTCGGGGTGTGCAGCCGCTTCATCGCTTCGTTGAAATCGCCCTGCACCGCCAGCGGCAGCACGTCGATCGCATCGTCGATGGCGCGCGCGATGAGCACGTCGTCGTCCTTCGACGGGCGGCCGAGCACCCAACCCACCACGCGGTCCTTGTGGCCGGGATGGCCGATGCCCACGCGCAGGCGATGGAACTTGCCGTGGCCGAGCAGGCGGATGGTGTCGCGCAGGCCGTTCTGGCCGCCGTGGCCACCGTCGAACTTCAGCCGTGCCGCGCCGGGCGGCAGGTCCAGTTCGTCGTGGGCCAGCAGGGTTTCCTCCGGCTCGATCTTCCAGAACCGCTGGGCGGCGGTGACCGACTTGCCGCTGAGGTTCATGAAGGTGGCGGGCTTGAGCAGCCACACCGTCTGCCCGGCGATCTCGACCTTGGCGGTCTCGCCGAACAGCTTGCTGTCCACATTCCATCGCGCACCGGCTTTTTCCGCCAGGGCCTCAACGAAATGAAACCCGGCATTGTGCCGGGTCCGGGCGTGTTCCGATCCGGGGTTGCCCAGACCGACGATCAGTCGCAGTCCTGCCATGGTTCCTTCCAGTACGGTGCCTGCCCGGAGGCAGGCACCGTAACGGTATTACTCGGCGGCAGCCGCTTCTTCGTCAGCCTCGTCGGCCTTGCCGGCCTTGGCGGTGACGATGGCGTCGTCGTGGTCCTTGCCCAGCGCCAGGGCCGGGATTTCCACGCCCTTCGGCAGCTTAATGTCGGACAGGTACACCACGTCACCGGCCTTCAGCTCGCCCAGGTCGACTTCGATCGACTCCGGCAGGTCCTTCGGCAGGCAGGTGATGGTCACTTCCTTCAGTTCGTGGGTGACCACGACGTCGGCAGCCTTGCCGGCCGGCGAGGTGTCTTCGTTGACGAAGTGCAGCGGGACCGAAGCGGTCAGGGCTTCGTTCTCGTTCACGCGCTGGAAGTCCAGGTGCATGATCAGCTGCTTGTACGGGTGGCGCTGCATGTCACGCAGCAGGACCTTCTGCACCTGGCCATCCAGGTTCAGGTCCAGGATCGAGGCATAGAACCACTCGTTCTGCTGGGCCAGCCAGATTTCGTTGTGGTCCAGGCTGATGGCGACCGGCTCGGCGTTGCCGCCGTACACGATGGCCGGGATCACACCGGCGTGACGCAGGCGGCGGCTCGCACCCTTACGCTGCAGTTCACGCTTGGTGACCTTGATTTCATGGGTCTTCGACATTTTCGACTACTCAGGTTGTTGCCTCGCCTTTTGGCGTGGCGGTTGAAGATGCTTCCGCGACCAGAAGCACCCGGGGTATGTCCCCGCCGTTGCCGGCAGGGACGAAAAACTCAGTCGACGTACAGCGAGCTGACCGACTCGCCGAAGGCGATGCGGCGCATCGTTTCGGCCAGCATTTCCGCCACGCTCAGCTGGCGGATCTTGCTGCACACCCGCGCGGCGTCCTTCAGCGGGATGGTGTCGGTCACCACCAGTTCGTCGAGCTGGGAATTGGTGATGTTGTCCACCGCCGGGCCCGACAGCACCGCGTGGGTGCAGTAGGCGGCGACCTTGAGCGCACCGCGCGCCTTCAGGGCAGCGGCAGCGGCGCACAGGGTGCCGGCGGTATCGACGATGTCATCGACCATGACGCAGGTCTTGCCTTCGACGTCGCCGATGATGTTCATCACGGTGGAGACGTTGGCGCGCGGGCGGCGCTTGTCGATGATCGCCAGGTCGGCGTCATCCAGGCGCTTGGCCACCGCACGGGCGCGGACCACGCCGCCCACGTCCGGCGAGACGACGATCAGGTTCTCGGTGCCGTAGGCGCGCCAGATGTCGGCCAGCAGCAGCGGGGACGCATACACGTTGTCCACCGGAATATCGAAGAAGCCCTGGATCTGGTCGGCGTGCAGGTCGACGGTCAGCACGCGATCAGCGCCCGCGGTGCTGAACATCTTGGCCGCCAGCTTGGCGGTGATCGGCACGCGCGAGGAGCGCATGCGGCGATCCTGGCGCGAGTAGCCGAAGTACGGCACCACGGCGGTCACGCTGGCCACCGATGCGCGCTTGAGCGCGTCGATCAGCACCAGCAGCTCCATCAGGTTTTCCGCGCTCGGCGCGCAGGTCGGCTGGATCACGAACACGTCCTGCTTGCGGACGTTCTCTTCGATCTCCACCTGCACTTCACCATCGGAGAAGTGCGAGACCAGCGCCTTGCCCGGGCGAACCCCCAGTTCCTTGCAGATGTTCTGCGCCAGACGTTTGTTGGCGTTGCCGGAAAAGACCAGCAGGTTCGGGGACTCTTGCATCATGATTGTCTCGGGCGGGGACGAGTGGCGGGGATCCGGGGGCGGCAAGGACCCGGATGGACCCTTGCTGCTGACAACACCGCGGTTGTTTCCACGTCCCGCGCGGGCGATGCGCTGGAAGGCGCGGACACAGCCGCTATTGGCAGGGGCGGTAGGATTCGAACCTACGAATGCCAGGATCAAAACCTGGTGCCTTGGGCCTCTTGGCGACGCCCCTGCATTGATAAATCAGTGTTGCTCGAGTGCATCCAGCAGTGGCGAACGCGCAACGCCCGCTGCCACCCTTGCCCGCAACTCCTTCGGCAATTTCGACCGTCCCTGCTCTGCAGCAGACTGCGACGCGAATTCGACGAAACAACCACTTCCCGAACCGGTCAGCCGCGCCTTGCCGATGTCGCTCAACGCGGCAAGCGCTGCCTCGACGGCAGGCTCACGGCGGCGCAGCACCGGTTCGAACGCGTTCCCGACCAGGGTCCCGGAAGCGAAGTCCTCTATTTTCGCCACTGGGCTGTCGCGCGTCAAATCCGGGTCTGCAAACAGGGCCGGCGTGGGAACATGAACGCCCGGTTCAACCACCACATACCAGGCCGGCGCCAGCGTGATCGGCTGCAGGCGCTCGCCCACCCCTTCGGCCCAGGCGTTGCGGCCGCGCACGAACACCGGCACGTCGGCGCCCAGGCGCAGGCCCAGCGCGGCCAGGGCATCTTCATCCAGGCCGGCATGCCAGAGCCGGTTCAGTACCACCAGTACGGTGGCCGCGTCGGACGAACCGCCGCCAAATCCACCACCGGCAGAAACGTGCTTTTCGACGATGATGTCAGCACCTTGCGCAACCTTCGCCGCTTCCTGGAGCAGACGCGCGGCGCGCACCGCCAGATCATCGGCCTCGGCCACGCCGGCCAGGCCCTCGCCCTGCCGGCGCACCTGGCCATCTTCACGCAGGCGCAGGCCGATGCGGTCCCCCCAGTCCAGCAGGCGGAACACGGTCTGCAGTTCGTGGTAGCCGTCGGCCCGGCGGCCGGTAATGTGCAGGAACAGGTTCAGCTTGGCCGGGGCCGGCCACCAGGACCAGCCCGCGTCGTCGACTGCCCCGCTCATGGCGTGCCCTGCCCCCACTCGTCCACCAGCAGGCGCACCTTGGCGTCACCGTTGCTGGCCTCGATCCGGCGCGGCAGCGCCGGCCGTCCGGCGTCGGCCGGGTACCAGTCCAGGTACTGTACCTGCCAGCCCGCATCGGCGCCGGGGGCTGCCGCGACCGGCGCGGCGCGACGCAGGCGCGCACGCACCCGCGCCACCAGCTCACGCGGCGAGAACGGCT
>NZ_JBHHMJ010000178.1:0-1469 GCF_042136455.1 Stenotrophomonas sp. 3diitr2024 | reverse complement strand
CTCCGTCGGCAAGGTCGCCGAGGGCTCCAGCCTGGTCCACCAGGCCGGCAGCACCATGGGCGAGATCGTCGCCTCGGTGCAGCGTGTGACCGACATCATGGCCGAGATCTCCGCCGCCTCGCAGGAACAGAGCGCGGGCATCGAGCAGGTCAACCAGACCGTGGTGCAGATGGACGAGACCACCCAGCAGAACGCCGCACTGGTGGAGGAAGCCACCGCCGCCGCACGTGCGATGGAGGATCAGGCCGTGCAGCTGGGTGAAGCCGTGGCCCGCTTCCGGCTGGCATCGCACGGCACGACGGCCATTCCGGCACGCCCGCTGGCGGCACCGGTACCGCGCCAGGTCGCCGCCGCCGCACCGGCGGCAAGAACGGTCCCGGCACGTGCGCTGCGCACCGCGACAGCCCAGCCGGCACTGGCTGCCGACGGCGACTGGCAGGAGTTCTGACAGAACCACGGGGTCAGATCCCTTTCCCGCAGGAAAGGGATCTGACCCCTTACGCGTAGAAAGTGATGCAAATCTCACTTCATAATCCGGTGCAGAGGCCGATATCCCCATCGAGCCTCGCACCAACGCGTGCTGGCGCCCGCCCCTGACCGTAGATTCCATGTCCGACGGCAACGACACTGCAGTGCATGATGTCCACGCGGCCGACGCCGCTGACGAGCGCTTCCTGGTCCGCAACCCGCGCCAGCTGCGGCAGCTGCTGCGCTCGCTGATCGACCAGCGATCACTGATCAACGCGCACATCGACGGCCGTGACCGTTCGTTCCCCACTGCGCTGCTCGACCTCGACGAGGACGAGGACTACCTGCTGCTCGATGGCAGCCCGCAGGAAGCCTCCAACCGCGCCGCCGAGCAGGCCGATCACCTGCTGTGCTTCGCCCAGCTCGAACGGGTGCTGGTGCGTTTCCGCCTGCACGAACTGCAGCGCGTGGACAACGACGGCCACGTGGCCTTCCGCGCTCCGCTTCCGGAAGAACTGGTGCACCTGCAGCGCCGCGAGCTGTATCGGCTGGAGACCCCGGTCACCGACTCACCGCAGCTGCTGCTGCCCCCCGGCGAAGCGCGCGCCGAAGCGTTGTCGATGCGCGTGGTGGACATCAGTGGCGGTGGCCTGGCCGTGGTGGTTCCCAATGACTGCGCGGTGTTCGGCCTGCAGAAGCGCTATCCGGCGCAGCTGTCGCTGCCGGACGGCCCCGACCTGGACATCGCGCTGGTGGTCTGCAACCTGTTGCCCCAGCGCCAGCCCAACGGCATCGAGGTCAAGCGCGTGGGCATGCGCTTCGACAGCCTGCCGCGCGGCGCCGACAGCGCCATCCAGCGCTACATCTTCCGCATCGACCGCCAACGCAAGGCACGCCGCAACGGCGAGCTCTGAGGCCGCCCGACCGGTAGTGCCGGCCGATGGCCGGCAACCCTGGAACGCATGCCGGGGTCAGATCCCTTTTCCCTGAAAAGGGATCTG
>NZ_JBHHMJ010000176.1:0-2794 GCF_042136455.1 Stenotrophomonas sp. 3diitr2024 | reverse complement strand
CCCCCCCCCCCCCCCCCCCCCCCCCCCCCCCCCCCCCCCCCCCCCCCCCCGACTACGCGGCGCAAGGGCGTGGATCGCCCGCTGCGCTGAGCAGCGTATGATCGGCGCGCGGGCCTGCCCGCCGTTGAAGGTACCGACATGGATCGTTTTTCCCGCCTGCGCCGCGCCGCGCTGCTGATCGCCAGCCTGCTGGCGACCGCACCGGCCTGGGCCGACAGCACCGCCTGCCGCGAGCGCTACCCGAGCGTGGCGTCGCAGGCGGCGATGCTGGACGTGGCCTGGACCACCGCCGAACGCCTGGACGCGCTGCCCGAGGTGGACGTGGTGGTGGCCGCGCGCGGTGGCCAGGACCTGAGCCGCTACGGCCTGCGCCACAGCCACCTGGCCTTCCTGCTGCGCGAGGACGACGGCCGCTGGCGCGCGATGCACCTGCTCAACCGCTGCAAGACCGACAGCTCGCAGCTGTACCACGAGGGCCTCGGCAACTTCGTCGGCGAGAGCGGCGGCCATACCGACCTGCGCATCGGCGTGCCGTCGGCCCCCTTGCGTGCGGCGCTGCGCGCGATGCTGGTGCCGCCCTCGATCCAGCCCAAGGCGCTGCACGAAACAAGGTACAACGTGGTCGCCTACCCGTTCGCCACCGACTACCAGAACTCCAACCAGTGGGTGCTGGAAGTGCTGGCGGCGGCGATGGCGCAGACCGAAGGCGCGCCGGCCATCGTCAAGCGCGAACAGGCACAGCAGTGGCTGCGCCAGCAGAAGTACCAGCCCAGCGTGCTGCATATCGGCCTCGGCAAGCGCGTGGGTGCGCGCCTGTTCGTAGCCAACGCCACCACCACCGACCATCCAGCCGGCGAACGCATCTCCGGCAACTATTCGGTGGTGACGGTGGAATCGGTGTTCGACTTCCTGCACCAGCGCAGCCAGCTGCAGCAGGAACTGGTGATCCCCCATGTGCCGGTGGCCGGTGCCACCGCCGCCACGCCCTGAATCCCGCAAGGAGAACGACATGCGTCCGCTGCTTACCTCTGTGTTGTCGATGGTGATCGTCACCGGCCTGGCGTGGTCGACGGCCGCCCACGCCGAACGCCGCATCGTGATCATCCATGACCCGGGCCCGCAGGGACCGAGCCTGGAAATGTCCACGCAGATGGTGGCCTCGGCCCGCGCCGCAGCAGCGAAGGAAGCCCAGGATGCGGCCGATGCCGGCCAGCCGCTGGCCCGCCCGCAGCAGATCAAGCTGCCGCAGATGGAGGTGAGCGCAATCGCCACCACCGTCGATGGCCGCCGCGAAGTGCTGCTGCGTGATGCCAACGATCCGCAGAACACCGCATCGATGCAGTATCCGCGCGGCGTCGGCGACCCGGCCGTGCAGTTCACCGTGGGCCAGACCGTGAACTTCGAGCCAACCGGCGCCGACCAGGGCTGGCAGCTGAAGGACAACCAGGGCCGCCCGCTGGAATACCTGCCCGAGGCCACCGGCCCGCGCGATATCTTCGATACCCGGCGCTGAGCCGCCGTCCCCACGCTGACCAGGAGGTCTCCATGTTCCGCTGCCTGCGCGTTCCCGCTTCCGCCCTGCTGCTCTCCGCGCTGCTGGTGCCCACCGTCCATGCCGGCGCCGCGCCGCAGTTGAACAGCAGCGAAGCCAGCGTGCTGATCACCTCGCTGATCGTGGTCTCGGTGCCGCTCGCTGCGTCGGCGGGCCTGTCCGAACTGTCCAAGGCGCCGTTCAAGGGCAGCGAACGCAATGGCAGGGTTGCCCGCACCAAGGCGGTGCCACTGCCGCCGATGGAAGTGAAGAAGGTGGAGACCACGGCGGCTGGCGAGCGCCAGGTGCAGCTGCAGGTGCCCGACAAGGCCGATCAGACCGCCACCCTGCGCTGGCCGGCGCGCGTGCATGAAGACCAGACGGCGGCCTTCGTGGTCGGCCAGCAGGTACATTTCGACCCCACCGAGGCCGGTGCCGGCTGGACCGTGAAGAGCGCACAGGGCCAAGCGCTGGCTTACGTCCCCACCGCCTACGCCGCAGGCGATGTGATGAGCGAAGCGCTGTAAAGCTGAACAAGCGGTTTTGGCTTTGCCGCGGGCCGGGCGGATAATGGGCGATCCCCTTTGTCCCCCTGGCTCGCCATGTCCGTGCGTCCTGCCCCTGTGTTTGCCCCGCTGACCGCCCGCGCCCTGGTGCTGGCGGTATTGGCGATGGGCGCGGTGGTGCTGCTGTCCAACGTGCTGGTGCAGTACCCGATCAATGACTGGCTGACCTGGGGCGCCTTCAGCTATCCGGTCGCGTTCCTGGTCAGCAACCTGATCAACCGCCGCTTCGGCCCGGGCCCGGCGCGCCGCGTGGCGTGGATCGGCTTCGCGGTGGCGGTGCTGTTGTCGATCTGGGTGGCCACGCCGCGCATCGCCGTTGCCTCGTGCTCGGCCTTCATCGTGGCGCAGTTGCTGGACATCACCGTGTTCGACCGCCTGCGCCGCGGCAGCTGGTGGCGCGCACCGATGGTGGCCACGACCTGCAGCGCGACGGTGGATACCACCATTTTCTGGTCGATCGCATTTGCCGGTTCCACCCTGCCGTGGGTGAGCTGGGCCGCCGGCGACCTGGCAGTGAAGCTGGCGATCGGCGTCTGCCTGCTGGCCCCGTTCCGCGCGCTGCTGTGGAAGATGGCGCCGCTGCGCGCCACCAGCTGAACGCACATGCTCTGGTAGGTGCCAACCTTGGATGGCACATGAGCACGGTAGGTGCCGACCGTTGGTCGGCACGCTCCATCAGAGTTCATCACCGCTGACA
>NZ_JBHHMJ010000161.1:0-2466 GCF_042136455.1 Stenotrophomonas sp. 3diitr2024 | reverse complement strand
AGCCGAGCCCATGCTCGGCTGCCTTTCGGGAGGGAGCCGAGCACGGGCTCGGCTCTACAGGAACCTCAGCCCCGCCAGCGCATCAGCAGATCGCGCAACGGGGTCAGCGCCGTGGCCATGCCGGCCAGCACGCCGATCGTGTTGGCCAGCGCATCCATCGGATCAGCAGTGCGGTTGCTGGTCAGCGCACCCTGCGCGAACTCGATGCCGACGCCCATCAGCACCAGCCCCACGCCCACCCACAGCAGCGGGCGCCCCGGCCGGAACAGCTGCACCGCGCTGCCGGCCAGGATGAAGTAGGCGAGGAAGTGCTCGCCCTTGTCGCTGTTTTCCGGCAGCGGGATCGGCGGTGGTGGGATCAGGCAGACCACGATCACCAGCAACACCGCCAATGTCCAAAGCGCGGTCCACAGCCGCTGTCGCCGCAGCGGCTTGATCAGCGGCAACGCATTGCTCACAGGCGCCAGCTCAGGTCGCCCAGTTCGAACGCCGGCTCGAAATCGACACCACGCTGCAGGCCGATGGCCTGGAAGCGCTCGCCCATCTCGGTCGGCAGGGTCAGCTTCTTCACCTGGTCACGCAGCTGGATGCGGCCGACCTCATCCGTACGCTCTTCGGCCAGCAGCAGCACCTGGTCCAGGCCGTTGCCGAGCAGGAAACTGGCCTGGCTGCAGTACCCCGCCAGTTCGAAACCACCGTGCATGCCCGCCTCGGCCATCGCGGTGAAATCCACCGACGCGGTGATGTCCTGCAGGCCGGGCCAACGATGCACGTCGTTGTGCATGTGGTGGCGGTAGAACGCGCGGACCGTGCCATCGTCGCGGTCGTGCTGGTAGAACTCGCTGCGGCTGTAACCGTAATCGACAAACAGCATCGCACCACGCTGCAGGCCGCCAGCCACTGCCTGCAGCCAGTACGGCAGCTGCGGCAGCACCTCGGAGCGGTAACCGTCGGCAAAGGGCTTTTCCAGGTAACGCTCGATGTGGCGCACCGCACCGTTGAGCAGGATGTCAGCGGGCTGCGCGCCACGGATGAAGTTGCCTTCGCCATCAAGCTCGACGGTTTCCTCGTAGACCTCGCCGTCCCGGATCAGGAAGCGCGGGGTCGGCAGCGCGTCGATCACCTCGTTGGCGAACACCACGCCCTCCCAGTCCTCCTCGAACGGGCGGTCGATCCAGTCCACGCGCGCGGCCAACTCGGCCGGCAGGTTCTGCTGCAGGCGCTGCTGCTGGCGCTCGCGCAGGTCGGCGCTGGGTTCGAGGATGGCGTAGCGCGACGGCAGCGCGTCCAGTTCGGCCAGGCGCAGCAGCACGGCCTCGGCGAATGCGCCGGTACCGCCCCCGAGTTCCAGCATGCGGGCCTGCGCGCCCAGCTGCGCGAACACCGGCGCCAGCGCATTGGCCACGCTGCCGGCGAACAGGCTGCCGAGCTCGGGTGCGGTGGTGAAGTCGCCGCTGCCACCGAACTTGCTGGCGCCGGCGCTGTAGTAGCCCCAGCCGGGGGTGTACAGGCACAGCTCCATGAAGCGCGAGAACGGCATCGCCCCGCCCTGCGCAAGGATTTCGGCACGCAGGGCGGCCGCCAGCTGGTCGCTGTGGGCCAGGGCATCGGCTTCGGGCAGGGGGAAGGTGGGCTGCATGGCGTCTTCGAATGCGGTGACAATGGTGCACAGGATAGCCGAGCCTTGGAGGACCCTCGATGAGCGATACCCACCCCGTGGTCCTGATCACCGGCAGCGCGCGCCGGATCGGTGCGGCCATCGCCCGCCAGTTCCACGCCTGTGGCTGGTCGGTGGTACTGCATGCCAACACCTCCAGCGCCGAACTGCAGCAGGCCGCGTTCGATTTCGACAATGTGCGGCCGGGCAGCGTGCTTGCGCTGCAGGCCGACCTGCGTGACGCCGACGCCCTGCCCGACCTGGTGGAACAGGCCGTTACCCACTTCGGCCGCCTGGACGCGCTGGTCAACAACGCCTCCAACTTCTATGCCACCCCGCTCGGCCAGGTCACGGCCGAGGCGATGGACGAGCTGTATGCGGTCAACGCGCGCGCGCCGCTGCTGCTGTCACAGGCCGCCGCGCCCTACCTGCGCCGCCAGCAGGGCTGCATCGTCAACCTGACCGACCTGCACGGCACCGATCCGATGCGCGACCACATCGCCTACACGATGGCCAAGGCCGCGCTGGAGATGGCCACCCGTTCGTTGGCGCTGGAGCTGGCGCCGAAGGTGCGGGTCAATGCGGTGGCGCCCGGCGCGATCCTGTGGCCGGAACAGGGCAAGGACGATTTCGCCCGCGAGGCGCTGCTGGCGCGCACGCCTTTGGCGCGGATCGGTACGGTCGAGGAGATTGCCGAAGCGGTGTACTGGCTGGTGGCCGAAGCCAGCTTCGTCACCGGCCACACATTGCGCGTGGATGGCGGGCGCACGGTAAGTTGAGGCGCTGCCGGCCAGCGGCCGGCACTGCCG
>NZ_JBHHMJ010000157.1:0-466 GCF_042136455.1 Stenotrophomonas sp. 3diitr2024 | reverse complement strand
GAGATGACGCAGGAGTGCAAGGCACTGCGCCCGATCGCCGAGATGATGTGGACCGACGAGTGCACATAAGCACGATGTAGCGCCGGGGCGTGCCCGGCGATTCCCTGCGGCCCTCAGCCGTCGTCATCATCGTCCGGATGGAACACGCCCTCGGCCAGTCCCTGCAGGCGGCCGCGCAGGATCGTCACCGGAGTACGCAGCTCATGTGCGATGGCCGCATGCCACATCGCGCGCTCGCTCTCCATGTGCTGCTGAGCGCGCAGACCGCCGAGCATCCGGCCGGCCGCAACGTGTTCGTGGTGCAGGGCGAGATGAGCGATCCCGCGCATCTGCGAGCCGTCATGCCTACGGACACGGCAGTGCAGACGCCGCAGACCATCAGCGTGATCACCCGCGCCGAGATGGATGACTTCGGCCTGCACGGCATCGATGATGTGATGCGGGTGACCCCTGGCATCAGCATCGT
>NZ_JBHHMJ010000156.1:0-476 GCF_042136455.1 Stenotrophomonas sp. 3diitr2024 | reverse complement strand
AAGGTGACGGCCTGTCCGGCCTGGTGGTGGACCGCTACGGCGACCTGGTGGTGGTCGAGTTCTTCGCCGCCGGCATGTTCCGCCACCGCGAATGGATCTACGATGCGCTGCGCGAGCAGTTCCCCGGCTGCCGCTTCACGTAACCGGCATGCGACACGGTGACCACCACGTCTTCCGGTGCGATCAGGTCGAGGATGTCCAGGTCTTCTTCGCTGTGGCGGATTTCGGTGCGACGTCGTCGAGCGACCGGTCCAGGGAAACAGTTTGGCCGCGATCGGCCAGCGAGAGTTGACGCATGGGGGCACCACGGATTTGCCTAGTACAGGACTCCGTTTTGCCAAATCAGGCGGCACCGCGTCACGCATCTCGCCGTTGATATCCAGCGCGAAGCCGCTGATCTGCTGGCCATCGGCCAGGGGGAACTGCAGCTCACCCTCCAGCACGCGCCGGTTCGGGTTGTGGAATTCCAGGATGAT
>NZ_JBHHMJ010000150.1:0-1960 GCF_042136455.1 Stenotrophomonas sp. 3diitr2024 | reverse complement strand
GAGCCCATGCTCGGCTGCCGTTCGCATGGAGCAGCCGGGCATGGGCCCGGCGATACAGCACGCTGCGATCGTTGCACACGGCGGACTGCTCTGTTGCGCCGGATGTGTTTGACCTGAACCTGGGTTGAGGTTGCAGACTGCAGCACAGTTCCACAACGCCTAGCGCAGGTAGTACTCCACCGGCACCACCAGTTCCTGTGGTGCCTTCAGTTCATCGGGAATGGGCGGCAGCGGCTGCGCGCGGCGGAAGGTCTGCAGTGCGGCGCCGTCAAGCATCGGCTGGCCACTGGACTGCTCCAACCGCAGGGCCAGCAGGCGTCCCTGGCGATCGATGCTGGCCCTGACCCAGGCAGTGCCCTGCTGGCGCCGTGAGCGGGCCGCAGCAGGGTAGTAGCGATAGCGCTCCAGCCGCGCCATCAGGCGGGCTTCCCACTGGTCGCTGGCGGCGCCGGCCTGGAAGTCCGCCGGTGGGGCGTCGGGAGCGGGCGGCGCGGCCGTGATCGATGCCGGTGCGGGACTTGCATCGGTCGCGGCCGCAGGCGGGGCGACCGGCAGGGCTTGCCGGCCAGCGCCACTGCGTTCGCTGGCGGCCACTTCGCCCTCGCGTGCGGCGGTGGGCTTCGGTGGAGGGGGCGACTTCGTGGGTTGGGATGCGCGCGCCTGCTGCGCCTGGCTGGGGGTGTCGGCCTGGCGTTCTTCCACTGGCTGCGGCGGCGTCGCCGGTGCCAGCAGGCGCAGGCTGATGCGCACGTCCTGCTCGGGCGGCGGCAGCAATGGCGGCGCGGCCACCCAGTGCACCAACAGCAGCAGGGGCAACAGGTGAAGCCCGATGCTGATGGCGATCGCCTGCCAGTGTTGGCCGCGCTCACTCATCGTCCAGCACCCATAGCAGGTCGGCGTCGGTCGCATCGACGGATGCACCGACTGAAGCGAGCGCGATCACCAGCGCTGGTGTGCCCGCTGGCAGGTAGCCCGGCATGCCAGTACCGCGCAGTACATGCCAGCGACCGGCCACCAGCAGCGCGGGTGCCGCGGCTCAGGTTGTGGGCGACGCGGTACAGGTAGGCGCGGCCATTGCTCAGCAGGCCACTGGCGGCGATTCTGACGACGCCCAGCCAGGTCTCCTGGACGACATCATCGGCGTCGCTGCGTTGCGGGAGCTTACGGCGGACATGGGCGTGCAGCGGCTGGTAGTGGGCCGCGCACAGCTGCGCGACATCCGTCGGTTCGACAGGCGTGGACACGGGGCGGGCGACAACTGGGAAAGGGAACAGCCCGCGGCGGCAAGGGCAGCGGCTACACCTTACAGCAAAAGAGAAACATTTGCATCCGTGAGCGCAAGGCACGGCATGCGTGGCCGACTGCGAGGTCAGCGCGGACGATAATCGCAGTGGACCTGCAGGGCTTCGGTGGGGTTGTGATGCAGCTCGAAACCGCAGTGCTGGAGGCTGCGCTTCACCCGGGCGATCGCTTCGGCATGGCGGGCGGTGCGACGCTGCTGCCAGCGCGGCGGGGTGAACACGCCCAGTGGCAGCAGCCGCAGCCGCTTGCCGTGCAATACCACTGAGACATCGATATGACGGCCATCGATGTCGTGGCCGTTGGCGCCGAAGATGGCACCGACTTCATCATGGCGCTGCGGATAGCAGGCGCGGAACACCGCGATGCCGAGCCAACGCACGCCACGACGGAAGCTGCCGAGCCGGCTGTGGCTGGGTTCGAAGCCGCGCGTGACGAGCAGGCCCAGCCCGGCAGGCAGCAATGCCTGCGCGTCGAGCAAACGTTGCAGCACTTCTTCTTCCAGCTGGATGCGGGTAGAGGGCCAGCGCGGTGCGATGAGCAGTCCGTGGTGGCTGCCGCGTTGCAGGGTCAGCATGGGTGAAGCTTCGCACGCGGGCGAACAGCCGGGGTAGTGCGGGCCGCTGGCCGGCAAATCTGTTGCCCGTCGGGTGCCGGCCAG
>NZ_JBHHMJ010000146.1:0-5963 GCF_042136455.1 Stenotrophomonas sp. 3diitr2024 | reverse complement strand
GGCCGGCCCGGGCATTGCCCGGGCCGTTTCAGGCTGAGATGCCCCTGATGTGAGCCGGTAATGACCAAATCCGAACTGATCGAAATCCTTGCGCGCCGCCAGGCGCACCTGAAGGCCGATGATGTCGATCTGGCGGTGAAGTCGTTGCTGGAAATGATGGGCGGATCGCTGTCCGCCGGGGATCGCATCGAAATCCGTGGATTTGGCAGCTTCTCGCTGCACTATCGTCCGCCGCGCCTGGGTCGCAACCCGAAGACCGGCGAATCGGTTGCCCTGCCGGGCAAGCATGTCCCCCATTTCAAGCCGGGCAAGGAACTGCGCGAGCGGGTCAGCAGTGTGCTGCCGCTGGACGCCGATCCGGCCTGAGCCTGCCGTCGCGCCACCGCGTGCGAATCCAGCCGCGAGTCGGATAAGCTACGGACTCCTGCCACTGGAGCTGTCGCATGAAGGTTTTTCGTCTGCTGGTCCTGCTGGCGGTGCTGATCCTCGGATTGATCATCGGTGCGGTCAACATGACCGCAATGTCGATCAACCTGCTGTTTACCCAACTGCATACTTCGGTGGGCGTGGCCCTGATTGCCGCGCTGCTGGTCGGTGTCGTGGTCGGTGCCGGGCTGGTGCTGGTGAGCGTGGTCATTCCGCTCTACGGCCAGCTGCGTCGCGCCAACAAGTCCGCTGCCGCTTCGCCGGCACCGGTTGCTTCCCCCCAATCTTTTGATGGACGTTGATCGAAGATGGATTTCGTCACCGAGTGGTTCTGGTTCTTCCTGTTCGTACCGCTGGCCGCACTGGCCGGGTGGGTGATCGGACGGCGTGGTGGCCAACGCCACGGTGACAGCCAGGTCAGCCGCCTGTCGAGCACCTATTTCCGTGGCCTGAACTACCTGCTCAACGAGCAGCCGGACAAGGCCATCGAGCTGTTCCTGCACATCGCCGAGCTGGACAAGGAAACCTTCGAGACCCAGGTCGCGCTGGGCCATCTGTTCCGCCGTCGTGGCGAAGTCGACCGCGCCATCCGCCTGCACCAGGGCCTGGTCAATCGCCATGACCTGAGTGACGCACAGCGCGTGCAGGCCCTGCTGGCCCTGGGCGAGGACTACATGAAGTCCGGCCTGCTGGATCGTGCCGAGACCGTGTTCACCGAGCTGGCCCAGCTGGATCAGCGCGCACCGCAGGCGCTCAAGCACCTGATCGGCATCTACCAGGCCGAGCGCGATTGGGAAAAGGCCATCGACAACGCCACCCGGTTCGAGGATGTCACCGGCGAGCCGATGGGCAAGCTGATCGGGCAGTTCGAGTGCGAACTGGCCGAGCGATTCCGTGGCGCCGGCAAGCTGGAAGAGGCGAGGGCAGCGATCGCCCGCGCCTACCAGGCCGATGCGATGTCGGTGCGCGCCGGCATCATCGAGGGCCGGTTGGAAACCGACGCGGGCAATCCTGAGGCCGCCGTGCGCGCCTTCGAGCGCGCCGCGCGCAACGACCCCGAATACCTGCCGGAACTGCTGCCGGCGTTGATGCAGAACTATCGCAAGGTGGGCGATATGGCAGGTGCGCGCGCGTTCCTGTCGGAGATGACAGAGCATTACCGTGGCATTGCCCCGGTGCTGGCGCTGACCCGGTTGATGGAAGAGCAGGAAGGCGTGGCCCCGGCGCGTGCCTACCTCGGCCGCCAGCTGAAGGATCGCCCGTCGGTGCGTGGCGAGTCCGCGCTGATCGACCTCACCCTGGCCGAGGGCGCCGATTCCACAGCCACCCTGCATGACCTCAAGCACATCACTGACCAGTTGCTGGTGCGCAACCCGGCCTATCGCTGCACCCGCTGCGGCTTCGGGGCGCGTACCCACCACTGGCAGTGTCCGAGCTGCAAGGAGTGGGGGACGGTCAAGCCGCTGCTGAACTACGCGGTGCTCTGATCCATGCCCTGGCTTGTGATGGGCGCGCTGCTGGCGCTCGCCCTGCTGAGTGCGGTGCTGACCTGGGCGGCACGCGGCTATGCGCTGCGCCAGCAGTTGATGGACCAGCCCGGCGAACGCCGCAGCCATAGCGTCGCTACGCCGCGCGGTGGCGGCATCGCCATCGTCATCAGCCTGCTGGTGACTGCAGCCGTGGCCATCTGGGCCTGGCCCGAGAGCACGCCGACAGTACTGGTGGCCAGCCTTGGGCTGGTGCTGGTGGCCGGTATCGGCTGGTGGGACGACCACAAGCCCCTGCCAGCGATGCGTCGCCTGCTGGTGCATTTCATCGCCGCGACGCTGCTGGCCGGCCTGGTGAAGGTGAATGGCGGCAGCTGGCTGTTGGCGGCGCTGGTGCTGCTGTTCACCGCCTCACTGATCAACATCTGGAATTTCATGGACGGCATCAACGGCATTGCCGCCAGCCAGGCCGTCGTGGCGATGCTGGGGCTGGCGCCGGTGCTGCCGTGGCCGTACTCGCTGGCTGCCGTGGCCCTGGGCCTGGCCTGCCTTGGATTCCTGCCGTTCAACTTCCCTCGGGCCCGGATCTTCATGGGCGATGTCGGAAGTGGAGCGCTGGGGTATGCGGTCGCAGCGGTGCTGGCACTCGCCAGCGTGCGTACCGATATCAACTGGATCCTGCTGCTGGTCCCGGTTTCGCCGTTTCTCGTGGACGCGGGCTTCACACTGCTGGCGCGCATCATTTCAGGACAACGCTGGATGGAACCCCACACCCAGCACGTCTACCAGCGCGCGGTGCAGGCAGGAGCCAGTCACCCCCAGGTGACAGGGATGTACTTTGCTTTGGGCCTGTTCAGTATTACAGTGTTCAATGTCTGCTCCAATTTGCAGCCGAGGTGGGAGGCTGCCGTGGCGATCGCGTGGTTCACCGCGCTGAGCGTCCTCTGGCTCCTCCTGCGCAATGGAATGCGCTACCGACAAGGAAATACCTGACTTATGGCTTCACCCTGGCGGGACAGAATCCTCGGCCTGATGCCGCGTTCGGCCATCGTCTGCCACGACCTTTTCATGGTCTGGGCATGCTGGCAGTTGCTCCATGCAGGGCGTTACTCGATCCTGCCCAACGCTCCGGCGCTGCCCCTGTGGAACGTCGATACCACCCTGGTCCTGCTGCTTCAGGGCCTGGTGTTCTGGCGCGTGGGCCTGTATCGCGGGCTGTGGCGGTTCGCCAGCGTCAGCGACCTGCTGAACATCTTCAAGGCCAGCTTCATCGGCATGGTCGCCATCGTCCTGGTGCTGATGTGGAAGCGCTTCGACGGCGTGCCGATGTCGGTGCTGGTGATCTACCCGTTCGCGCTGTCGGCCCTGCTGGGCGCACCGCGCCTGCTGTACCGGGCCTGGAAGGACTATCAGGCACTGCAGTCCGATTCCAGCGCCCGCCGCGTGCTGATCCTCGGCGCCGGCCAGGCGGCGGAAACACTGGTGCGCGACCTGCGTCGTTCCGGCAACTTCGAGCCGGTCGGCCTGCTCGACGATGCACCGCACCTGCGGGGTGCCAAGCTGCAGGGCCTGCCGATCCTCGGCACCCTGGATGACGCCCCGACAGTGGTCCGCGAGACCGCTGCCAAGCTGCTGGTCATTGCCATGCCGTCATTGGACGCCGCAGGCATGCAGCGCGTTGTCGCGATCTGCGAAAGCACCGGCGTTCCGTTCCGTACCGTGCCCAAGCTCAGCGACATCCTGCAGGGCCAGTCGCTGCCGGGCCAGCTGAAGGAAGTGGCGATCGAGGATCTGCTGGGCCGCAAGCCGATCATGCCGGACTGGAACCTGATCCGCGGCTGGTTGGGTGGGCGCACTGTGATGGTCACCGGCGCCGGTGGTTCGATCGGCTCGGAGCTTTGTCGCCAGTGCGCGCGGCACGGTGCAGGTCGCATCATCCTGCTGGAGATCAGCGAGCTGCTGCTGCTGACCATCGAGGGCGAGCTGCGGCGCAGCTTCCCCGATGTCGAGATCGAGGCGGTGCTGGGCGACTGCGGTGACCCGGCGGTGATTCGCCATGCGTTGTCGCTGCACCCGGTCGATACCGCTTTCCATGCGGCCGCCTACAAGCACGTGCCGGTGCTGGAGCGCCAGTTGCGCGAAGCGGTGCGCAACAACATCCTGGCGACCGAAAACGTCGCCCGCGCGTGCCTGGAAGCCCGCGTGGAGCATTTCGTGTTCATTTCCACGGACAAGGCGGTCGACCCGGTCAATGCGCTGGGTGCGAGCAAGCGCTACGCCGAGATGATCTGCCAGAGCCTGGACCAGAAGTCCACGCACACCCGTTTCGTCACGGTGCGTTTCGGCAACGTGCTGGCGTCGGCCGGCAGCGTGGTGCCGCTGTTCCGCGAGCAGATCCTGCGCGGTGGTCCGGTCACGGTCACGGACCCGGAAGTCAGCCGTTACTTCATGACCATCCCCGAGGCCTGCCAGCTGATCCTGCAGGCGGCCGCGTCGGCGTCGCATGGTGCGATCTACACTCTGGACATGGGCGAGCCGGTGCCGATCCGCGTGCTGGCCGAACAGATGATCCGTTTGACCGGCAAGCAGCCGTACAAGGACATCCAGATCATCTATACCGGCCTGCGCCCGGGCGAGAAGCTGCACGAGACGCTGTTCTATTCGGACGAAGACTACCGTTCGACCGCGCACCCGAAGATTCTCGAGGCCGGCGTGCGTACGTTCTCGCGCGACCTGGTGCTGGGCAACGTTCCGCGCCTGCGTGAGGCGATTGCCAGCTACGACACTGCCAGCATCCAGGAAATCCTGTTTGCGACGATGCCGGAATTCTCGCCAATCGAACAGGATGCTTACATTTCATCCGCTAAAGTCGTGCCCTTTCCGGCACGTGAGGCGAACAGGCACCAATGAGCAAGCGAATTCGCAAGGCAGTTTTCCCGGTGGCAGGACTGGGAACGCGTTTTTTGCCAGCAACCAAGACTGTGCCGAAGGAGATGCTGCCGATCATTGATCGGCCGCTGATCCAGTACGCCGTTGATGAAGCCATCGAAGCCGGCTGCGACACGCTGGTGTTCATCACCAACCGCTACAAGCACGCGGTTGCCGATTATTTCGACAAGGCCTACGAGCTGGAGCAGAAGCTCGAGCGCGCCGGCAAGCAGGAGCAGCTGGAGCTGATCCGGCATGTGCTGCCCAACGGCGTGCGCGCGATCTTCGTGACCCAGGCCGAGGCGCTGGGCCTGGGGCACGCAGTGCTGTGTGCCAAGGCTGTGATCGGTGACGAGCCGTTCGCGGTGCTGCTGCCCGACGATCTGATCTGGAATCGCGGTGCCGGTGCGCTGAAGCAGATGGCCGACCTCAATGAGGCCAGCGGTGCCAGCGTGATTGCGGTCGAAGACGTGCCGCACGAAAAGACCGCCAGCTACGGCATCGTCGCCACTGAGGCGTTCGATGGCCGCAAGGGCCGCATTTCGCAGATCGTCGAGAAGCCGAAGCCGGAGGACGCGCCGAGTGACCTGGCGGTGGTCGGCCGCTACGTGCTGAGCCCGAAGATCTTCGAACTGCTGGAACAGACCCAGACCGGTGCCGGCGGCGAGATCCAGCTGACCGATGCGATTGCCGAGCTGCTGAAGACCGAAGAAGTCGATGCCTATCGTTTCGAGGGCACCCGCTTCGACTGCGGTACGCACCTGGGTCTGGTGGAGGCGACGATCCGCTTCGCGCTGGACAATCCGAAGCTGGCCGGCCCGGCGCGGGAGAAGCTGGCGGCGATGCTGGCGGAATAAGGGGTTTATCAAGCGCTCCGTCAGCGCTTTGATTGATACGTGGCGGAGGGGGCGGATGGCCCTCTCCAAAACACGCCAAAGCCCTTCCATGGTGCTCGGTGGCGCCATCCATGGCGCCAACGGTTTTGGAGAGGGCCATCCGCCCCCTCTCGACAGTTTCCGTGCGGCGCGGACGGGAAGGGCGGAATCAAGGGCAAAAGCAAAAGCAAAAGCAAAAGCAAAAGCAAAAAGGCAGCCACTGGCTGCCTTTTTTGCTTGTTGGGGT
>NZ_JBHHMJ010000134.1:0-351 GCF_042136455.1 Stenotrophomonas sp. 3diitr2024 | reverse complement strand
AACCACTTCCCTGGCAAGGAAGCGATCATCCTTGCAGTGGCCGTGGCCGAGAGCGAGGAATTGGCGCCGTTGCTGCAGCGGCTGGCCGTGGCCGACGGTGATCGCACGCAGGTGCTGGGCTACAGCGTTTCCAAGCGTCTGACTGAAGAGCTGGTGGTGAAAGCATTTGCCAATGCCTGGGCTCTGCATCCACAACGACCCGGCCTGATATTCCATTCAGATCGTGGTGGGCAGTACTGGGGGAACGAGTTTCGCCAGCTGCTGCAGTCCCATGACGTGGTCCAAAGCATGAGCCGGCCTGGCAATTGCTGGGACAACGCGGTGGCCGAGAGCTTCTTTGCGACGCTCAAG
>NZ_JBHHMJ010000133.1:0-7042 GCF_042136455.1 Stenotrophomonas sp. 3diitr2024 | reverse complement strand
GCGGCATCCATGCCGCGGACACCCCCGCAATCCCACCCATCCCGTCCTTCGACAGTTTCCGGTGTGCCCACCACGGAAGAAAGAAGGAAGAGCAGGAGCGGGTCGCGCGCCGCGCGCGCTCTTCTGTAGAGCCGAGCCATGCTCGGCTGCTCTTCAACGTGATGACTGGAACCCCGCGCTGCACGCGTCAGCCGAGCATCGGCTCGGCTCTACAACAGCTGGCGAAGCATCGCCTTCAGTCGTCGCCCTTCCAGCTGGAAGTAGTCGCGCTGTTCGCGCCAGGCAGGGAAACGTTGTTCGACTTCATGCCAGAACGCGGCCGAATGATTCGGTTGGATCAGGTGGCAGAGTTCGTGCACCAGCACGTACTCGAACGCTTCCGGACGACCCAGCACCAGGGCCAGGTCCAGGGCCATGCTGCCATCGGGGGCCAGCGAGCCCCACTGCGAGGACATCACCTTCAGGCGCAGGCGGCTGGGAGCGCGCGGCAGGGTGGGCAGGTACTTCGGCAGCCAGCGGCCGACGTCGGCGCGGGTCTGCGCTTCATAGAACTCGCGCAGCAGGCGGCGCAGGGTGGCGTCACCACCACGGGTCGGCCACTGCACGCAGGCACCGTGCGCGTCGATCTCCAGCCGCGCGTAGCGGCCTTCCTGCCAGCGCAGCGGCAACAGTTCACCGCGCAATGGCAGCACGCCGTCTTCGCCGGGCTGCAGCGGTGCCGGCAGGCCCTGCCCCTGGTACTGGCGCAGCTGCAGCGCCAGCCAGTCGCGGTGCTGTTCCAGGAAGCGCTCGCCCATTACCAGGCTTGCGCGCGGTGGCAACGTCAACCGCGCGCCACGCTCGTCCACGCTCAGCTTGATGCGGCGCGCGCGCGGATCGCGCACGCGCAGCACCTCGATCTCGGCATCCTCCAGGCGCAGGCGAACGGTGTCGCGCTGTACGGTGGCGGGCGGGGTCGGCGTGATCAGGCGGCGCAGCAGACGGCTCATGCGCCCAGCATAGCGCTGCTTCGGGCCGCCGGATGACCGGCGACCGTCGAACTGCCTGTTCAGTCAGCCTTGCTGAGCTTGAACGCTTCTTCCAGCAACAGGAACAGGCGGCGGATCTCGGCGCTCTGCAGGGCGAAGCGGGCATCGAACTCGGCACGGCGGCCGTCTTCGTCGGCATGCTCCAACTGGTCCAGGGCGCCGTCGAGGAACTTCAGCTTGCGCACGATCAGGTCGTCGCCGATCACGAAGGACAGGTTGTCCTCGAAGATCAGCGCCAGCTTGGTCACCTGCTTGCCGGCGTCCAGGTGCTTGTCGATCTCGTCGCAGCGCAGTTCCTGGTGCTGGCACTTGACCACCGCGCCGCCTTCGACCGGATCCTTCATCTCGCACTCTTCGCCCAGGCTCAGCCCGGTCGGCAGCGGCTCTCCGGCGATCCAGCCGGTCAGGATCGAGCGCGGCGCGACTTCGGCGTTCAGCGGCATCGCCGGGAAGCTGCCGAGCAACCCGCGGATGTCGGACATGAAGTATTCGCCGGTCTTGCGGCTGGAGGTATCCACCGCCACGTAGCCGTGCTGCAGGTCGATGAAGGCGTCGTTGCGCGAGGACTTCACGAAGGCGCGCGGCAGCAGTTCATGCAGCAGGTCGTCCTTCATGCGCTTGCGCTCGCGGCCACCCGGGCGCCGCCCTTCCTTCTCCTCGATCTCCTCCAGCTTGCGCTCGAGCAGGTCGTTGACCACCGCCGCCGGCAGGATCTTGTCCTCGCCGCCCACGGTCAGCCACAGGTGTTCGGCGATGCGGTGGGAGAGCAGTTCCTTCTCCTCGCGGCCGAATGGCGAAATGAAGCCGCGCGAATTCATTTCCAGCGCGCCAACAGGCTTGAGCACGGCGTGCGGCAGCAGGGTATCGACTTCGGAAAAATCGGTGGTGGTCGGGAAACGGAAGAACGTCAGGTTGCGAAAGAACATGGAATTCCGGATGGCGAAGAGGAAGGGCGACCGACCTTAAACGGTGGGCGTCTCGGGATCTGCGTCGGCGTCGGCCGGGGAGCCGGCCAGCCAGGCATGGGCGTCGGGCAGCGGCGTGTCGTCGCGACGGCCCAGCGCCATGAAGTCGAACAGGGTGGTGTCGGCCAGCTGCGAGGGCCGGACTTCACCCATGGCGCGCGCGATCTGCTCGATGCGGCCCGGATGGTCCTTTTCCCACTGCTTGAGCATCAGGCCGACCTGGCGGCGCTGCAGGTTCTCCTGGCTGCCGCACAGGTTGCAGGGAATGATCGGGAACTGGCGTGCCTGCGCGTAGTCGACGATGTCGCTCTCGCGCACGTAGGCCAGCGGCCGGATCACCACGTGCCTGCCGTCGTCGCTGCGCAGCTTCGGCGGCATGCCCGCCAGCTTGGCGTGGTGGAACAGGTTCATGAAGAACGTGGCCACCATGTCGTCGCGGTGGTGGCCCAGCGCGATCTTGGTGAAACCGTGGGTCTCGGCGTAGTTGTACAGCGCGCCACGACGCAGGCGCGAGCACAGCGAACACATCGTCTTGCCCTCCGGGATGACCCGGCTGACCACCGAATAGGTGTCCTGCTCGATGATGTGGTACGGCACGCCCAGCCCTGCCAGGTATTCCGGCAGGATGTGCTCGGGGAAGCCCGGCTGCTTCTGGTCCAGGTTCACCGCCACCAGCTCGAACGGCACCGGCGCCTTTTTCTGCAGCTGCAGCAGCACGTCCAGCAGGGTGTAGCTGTCCTTGCCGCCGGACAGGCAGACCATCACCTTGTCGCCGGCCTCGATCATGCCGAAGTCGGCAATCGCCTCGCCGACCTGGCGGCGCAGGCGCTTGGCCAGCTTGTGCTGCTCGCGCTCGGCCACGCGCGGATCGCGGGCGGCGCGCGGCTGGGGATCGGGAAGGGAAATCACGGCACTCATGGGTTCCATTCTAACGGCTCGGAGCCGCCCCGGCCGGGGGTCGGGTTTCCCCTCTCCCGGCAGTCGTCAACGCTGTGTATGCTCGGAGGCTGTGGATACCTACAGCCCCGCCGAGATCGTCGAGCACCTCGCCGCCCTGCGCGCCGAGCACCGCCTGCTGGATGAACAGATCACCCGCATGGCGGCCAACGGCGAGGACGAACTGGAAGCCAAGCGCCTGAAGCGGCGCAAGCTGCAGCTGAAGGACTGCATCGCCAGGCTGGAAAGCCTGCAGATTCCCGACGAGCCGGCCTGAGCCGGGTCCGGTGGGTGCCAACCTTGGTTGGCCTCCCTCTCCGGTAGGTGCCAACCTTGGTTGGCACGGGTGGAAGTGTGCGGACCAAGGTCCGCACCCACCGCATTGTCCGGCGCGACCTTCAATCCTGCGGCGCAGGCTCGTCCGGGCGCGCAGCTTCCGGGCTGACCCGCTCGATGGTGTGGCGCAGCTCGCGCCCCAGGATGAACTTGGCGTCCTTGGCCCAGGCATCCAGGCGTTCATCGAACAGCAGCTTGCTGTTCTCGTCCGGCCACACCAGGCGCAGTTCGCGCAGCTTCTGGATGAAGCCGCGGAACAGGGCCTTGTCGAAGAACTCGGGAGCGGCCGGCGCATAGAGCAGGCTCAGGCGCTGCGCGGCCTGCTGGCACAGGCTTTCCAGCTCGGCCGCACCGAGCACGCCCGGGCCGTTCTTCACCAGCACCGAAATGGCGATGTAGTAGCGCTCGAACGCCTGCTGCAGCGAATGGCCGATCGCCCGCAGGCGGAACACCTCGTCGGTCTGCCCGGTGTTGCGCGCCAGGATGCCGCCGTCGTCATCGTTAACGTTCTGCAGCAGGCCTTCGCGCACGAACACATCGATGGTGCGGTCAATGCGCTGCGCGAACTCGTCCTCGCTCCACGGCAGGAACAGCTCGGCCTGCAGGAACGGGTACACCGTGCGGCCCAGCTGGACCAGGCCGGTACGGCTCATGCGGCGGTTGTTCTGGAAGCAGCAGGCCACCCACGACGAGGCGGTGAACAGGTGCACCACGTTGTTGCGGAAGTAGCTGAGCAGCACCGCGGTGTCGCCGCTGACGCTGAGCACATCGCCGAGCGGGTGCTTGATGCGGGTGAGGACGTTGATCTCCTCGGCATGGGCGATGATCCGCTCCGGCGAGTGCGGGGTCACCGTCACCCGGTCCGAGTACGGCATCTCGACCAGCAGCGTCTTGCACAGCTCGATCTGCGCGATCAGGTCGGCCTCGCCCATCGCGTGCTTCGGCGTGGACAGCAGGGCCAGCGCCAGCAGGTTGATGGGGTTGACGTCGGCAGCGCCGTTGATGCGCACCTGGATGCGTTCGGCCAGCGTATCCACCGTGGTCGACAGCCAGGCCGGCTTCTCGTCCTCGGGCACCGCCTCGCCCTTCCACTCCGGGGCCTTCTCGGCCAGCACATCGTTCAGCGCGATCGGCTCGCCGAAGTTCACCACCACCTGGCCGTAGTTCTGCTTGAGCACCTTGGGGATGCCCCACAGCAGCGACCAGATCGACTCCTTTTCCTTCGGCCGGCCGGACAGTTCGTCCAGGTAGCTGCCGCCCTCCATCAGTTTCTCGTAGCCGATGTAGATGGGCTGGAACAGGACCGGCTTGCGCGGCTGGCGCAGGAATGCACGCAGCGTCATCGAGATCATGCCGCCCTTGGGCTGCAGCAGGCGCCCGGTACGCGAGCGGCCGCCTTCGACGAAGTACTCCAGCGAATAGCCACCGGCCACCAGCTGCGCGACGTACTCACTGAGCACTGCAGAATACAGCGCATTGCCACGGATCGAACGGCGGATGAAGAACGCACCGCCCTTGCGCAGCAGGGTGCCGACCACCGGCAGGTTCAGGTTGATGCCGGCCACGATGTGCGGCGGCACGATGCCACGGTCGTACAGCAGGTAGGACAGCAGCAGGTAGTCCATGTGGCTGCGGTGGCTGGGCACGTAGACCACTTCGTGGCCCGGCGCGGCGGCCTTGAACTTGTCCAGGTGGTGCACCAGCACGCCCGCGTAGATGCGGTTCCACACGTGGCTGAGCATGAAGCTGGCCGAGCGCACCACCGGGCTGGAATAGTCCGCAGCGATTTCCCAGGCGTAGGCGTGTGCCTTCTTCCAGGCATCGGCCGGCTTCGAATTGTCGCGCTTTGCCTGTGCGGCGATCGCTTCGCGGACCGGCTCGGCGGCCAGCACCTGGTCCACCAGCAGGCGCCGGGTCGACAGGTCCGGGCCGATCACCGATTCACGGATGCGGCGGAAATGGGTGCGCAGCACGCGCTGCAGCTTGCGCACCGTGCGCTCCGGCTCCAGGCCTTCATCGACGGTGCTGCGCAGCGAGATCGGCGGGGCGAAGCGCACGATGGTATTGCGCCCGTTCAGCAGCAGCCCCAGCAGGCGGCGGAAGCGGCCCACCAGCGCCCAGTTTTCCGAGAACAGCACTGCGAACCAGCCGCTCTGCTTGTCCGGCGCGCGGCCGACGAAGATCGACACCGGCACCAGGTGCACATCCAGGTCATCGCGCACGCGGTGCGCCTGCAGGACCTTGGCCAGCGAATCGGAGTGGGTCTTGGCGCCGCGCTGCTCGGGAATCAGCGAGTTGCTGGAGCTGCGCCGCGACAGCGCCAGATAGGCGCGCTTGCGGCCGGTCGGATCACCGGCCAGCGGCACCAGCGGCGACGGCAGGCCGGCCTGGCGGCAGGCCTTGTCCAGGATCAGCGCGTTGGACAGGCCGTAGTCTTCCAGCACGTACATGACCGGGCGGCCATCGTTGTACTGGCCCGGGTCTTCCGGCTCGATCTTCAGCGACAGCCACGGCTCGATCAAGCGGCCCAGCAACCGCGCCCACAGCGGGCGGCGGCCAGCCGGACGCGCGTGCGCGGGCGGCGGTACCGGGTTTGGGCCGGTACCGGTCGAGGGGGACGCCGGCACCGTATCGGCGGGCGTCGACTGGGATTCTTCGCCGGGGAACGGCAGCGGGTTCTGTTTCGACATCGGCGCCATTATGGCTTAGCCGGCGGTGTTGCCGCTTCCCCACCCTCGGCGGGGGCTTCGGCCGGTGCTGGCGACGCAGCCGCGCGGGCCGCACCGGCCTTGCGCAGCAGCGCGTCGGTGTCGGCCAGGGTGCGGGTCAGGTACCAGTGGCCCTCGCGCCGGCTCAGTGGCAGCTGCAGGGTCATCTCGCGACCGGCCAGGTCGTAGTGCAGGCGCACCAGCGCATTGTCACCTTCCACCGACAGCAGTTCGCCGCGCACGCTGCGCAGCGCGTCGTCCACGCCGAGTCCGTAACTGCCCAGCACCGCCTTGAGGGTGTGGATGAACGGCGCCAGCTGCTGCAGGCTGCCTTCCATGCCGGCCGCCTGCAGGCCGGCTTCATCCTCGAAGCCGACCTTGCTGGCGGCGCCGACCAGCGCGGCGATGGTGCTGCGGGCACGTGCGCGGTCGCTGATCGGGGCAGCCTGCGCCCACCCCGCCAGGGTCTCGACCAGGGCGATGTAGTGGGCCTGCTGGCTGGGCGTGGAGCCCTTCTGGTGGCGCAGGTACTGCACGCCGAAGTTGCCCATCGACTGTGCGGCCTGGCGCACGGCGCCGGCCTGGCCAGCCAGCTGGCGATCGAAGCTGCGCTGCAGTTCGGCGCTGGCACCGGGCTTGCGCAGTGCGGCCAGCATCGGCAGCAGCTGGTCGCCCAGTGGCAGCTCGGTCAGCGGCCACTGGCTGTGGCCTTCCACCCACGCCTGCTGCAGGCGCTGGTACTGGCCCGGCGGCACCGACAGCTTTGCGTAGCCGACCAGATCATCTTCGGCCAGGCGCAACGCCATCGCCTGTACTGCAGCCACCGGCTCGGCCGTCGGCCTGGCCGGATCGTTGGCAGACTCGCGGCACCCCGCCACGGCCAGCAGCAGCATGGCCGCCAGCCCCCATCCACGCGCAGACTTTCCTCGCACCGCCACGCTCATGCACTCGGACTCCCCGGACCGGCCCGCATCTTGCGGCCTGCGACGTGACAGCGGCAAGCCGGGACGTCACGGTTTCCAGCCAAGGGGGTCAGATCCCTTCTGCCGGCAGGCAGAAGGGATCTGAC
>NZ_JBHHMJ010000116.1:0-4716 GCF_042136455.1 Stenotrophomonas sp. 3diitr2024 | reverse complement strand
CTCCGTCGGCAAGGTCGCCGAGGGCTCCAGCCTGGTCCACCAGGCCGGCAGCACCATGGGCGAGATCGTCGCCTCGGTGCAGCGTGTGACCGACATCATGGCCGAGATCTCCGCCGCCTCGCAGGAACAGAGCGCGGGCATTGAGCAGGTCAACCAGACCGTGGTGCAGATGGACGAAACCACCCAGCAGAATGCCGCGCTGGTGGAGGAAGCCACCGCTGCCGCACGTGCGATGGAAGACCAGGCCGCACAGCTTGCAGATGCCGTGGCGATCTTCCGGCTCGACAACCAGGTCTCGGCCGCGATGCAGGCCGTTGCCGCGCGGGTCGAGCCGGCGAGAGTCACCACCGTGGCACCTCCGCAGCCAAGCCACGCGGCAGCACCTGCACCGATATCACCACGTCGTAGCAGCAACGCCGGCACCTTCGTCGCCAGCGACAGCGACTGGCAGGAATTCTGAGACCCACCCGTAGCGGCTTCGGCCGCTGCCCCCGCCGATGGACACGTCCCCCGTGCAAAGTCCTACTCCCATCGTTACCGGCCCACGCGAATTCGAGTTCGCCGACCGTGATTTCCGCCGCGTCTGCGACCTGATCTACCAGCGCGTGGGCATTGCGCTTGCGCCGGCAAAGCGCGACATGGTCTATGGCCGCCTGTCGCGCCGCCTGCGCACGCTGGGCATGCGCAGCTTCCAGCAGTACCTGGACCATCTGGAGCAGGAAGATGGTGACGAGTGGCAGGCGTTCACCAACGCCCTGACCACCAATCTGACCTCGTTCTTCCGCGAACCGCACCACTTCGACAAGCTGCGCGAAGAACTGCAGCAGCGCTCCAGCCGCACGCCGTTGCTGCTGTGGTCGTGCGCGGCGTCCACCGGCGAAGAGCCCTATTCGATGGCGATCACCGCGTGCGAGGCCTTTGGCACCCTGAAGCCGCCGGTACGCATCATCGCCACTGACGTCGACACCCAGGTGCTGGCCACCGCCGGCCGTGGCGTCTACAACATCGATCGCGTCGCCAGCCTCGATCCGGACCTGCGCCGCCGCTACTTCCAGCGTGGCAGCGGCCCCAACGAGGGCCAGTGCCGCGTGCTGCCCGCGCTGCGCGAGCTGATCGAATTCCGCCCGTTGAACCTGCTCGCCCCGCGCTACGACGTCGGTGGCCCGTTCGACGCACTGTTCTGCCGCAACGTGATGATCTACTTCGACAAGCCGACCCAGCGCGCGATCCTCGGCCGCCTGGTGCAGCACCTGGCCGATGACGGTCTGCTCTACACCGGCCATTCGGAGAACTATCTGCACGCCGCCGACCTGATCCAGCCCTGCGGCCGCACCCTGTACCGCCGTGCGGCGAAGGCCGGCGCATGAATGCCTCGCTGCGTATCGACGATGTGATGCGCTACCAGGATGCGCGCTTCCAGACCATCGCCGCCAAGCTGCTGCCGACCCAGTACCTGGTGGTCGATGACACCACTGCGCTGACCACCACGCTGGGGTCCTGCGTGGCGGCCTGCCTGCGCGACCCGGTGCTGAAGATCGGCGGCATGAACCATTTCCTGCTGCCCGAGGGCAACGCCGGTGACGGCGCGCCTGCGCGCTATGGCAGCTATGCGATGGAACTGCTGATCAACGACATGCTCAAGCGCGGCGCACATCGCAAGCGGATCGAGGCCAAGGTGTTCGGTGGTGCCAACGTGCTGAAGGGCTTCACCAGCAATCCGGTCGGCACCCGCAACGCCGAATTCGTGCGCCAGTACCTGCAGGCCGAGCATATCCCGATCATTGCCGAGGACCTGTGCGGCATCCATCCGCGCAAGATCTGGTTCTTCGCCGATACCGGCCGCGTGGTGGTGCAGCGCCTGCCGCATGCGCATGAGGCCGAGGTGGCCGCCGCCGAATCGGCGGTGCGTGCGCGCCTGTCCAAGGCGCCGGTCACCGGTGGCGTGGAGCTGTTCGAATGACCTTCACCGGCAACGCCCCCTGCCGGGTCCTGATCGTCGACGACTCCGCCGTCGTGCGGCAGATGCTCACGGAAATCCTGTCCAGCGACCCGGCCATCGACGTGGTCGGCACTGCGGCTGACCCGCTGTTGGCGCGCGAGAAGATCAAGCGCCTGCTCCCGGACGTGATCACCCTGGACGTGGAAATGCCGCGCATGGACGGGCTGGCGTTCCTGGAAAACCTGATGCGCCTGCATCCGCTGCCGGTGGTGATGATTTCTTCGCTGACCGAGCGAGGCGCCGACACCACCCTGCAGGCACTGGCGCTGGGCGCCGTGGATTTCGTCTCCAAGCCCAAGCTGGACGTGGCCCGCGGCCTGCAGGGCTATGCCGAGGAGATCATCGCCAAGGTCAAGATGGCGGCGCGCTCGCGCGTGCGCCCGCTGGTGCGTGCCAGCGCCCCCAAGCTCACGCTGGACGCAGCGCCGGCGACGCGTGCTGCCTCGCCGCAGTTCCGTACCACCGACCGCCTGATCGCGATCGGCTCGTCAGCCGGTGGCACCGAAGCGCTGCGCGTGGTGCTGGAAGGCATGCCTGCCGATGCACCCGCCGTGGTGATGACCCAGCACCTGCCGGCCAGCTTCAGCAGCGCCTTTGCCGAACGCCTGGACCGACACTCGGCAATGGCCGTGCGCGAGGCCAGCGACGGCGAAGCGGTGCTGCCCGGCCACGCCTACCTCCCGCCCGGCGGCAAGCACCTGCGCATCATCCGCGACGGTGCGCGCTGGCGCTGCCGCGTCGACGACGGCCCGGCAGTGAACCGGCACAAGCCCGCGGTGGACGTGCTGTTCCGCTCGGTCGCGCAGAGCGCCGGTGGCAATGCCATCGGTGCCATCCTCACCGGCATGGGTGACGACGGCGCGCGCGGCCTGCTGGAAATGCGCCAGGCCGGCGCCCCAACGCTGGTGCAGGACGAAGCGACCAGCGTGGTCTGGGGCATGCCCGGTGCCGCGTTCAAGCTAGGCGCTGCCGAGGAACAGGTGTCACTGGAGAGGATCGCCGAGCGGTTGCTCGCCCTCGCCCGCGGCTGACAGGCCCCTGTAGAGCCGAGCCCACGCTCGGCTCCGCTCCCTGCTGGACACCTGCAAGAGACGTCAGGCTCCATTGCCGATCCGCCGCCAGCACTTTCGACCATTGATGTTTCAACGGCGCTGATCGAGGTTTGATCCTGCCGCAAGCCATGCGCGCCAAACGGGAGGCCCGCAGGACACCGACTTGGAGCGCGGCTGGAGCGGGTCGTATAGTCAGGTATCGCACCGCAATGGAACGCCGATGAACGTTACCCCGCAAGGCCGCGCTGCTCGGGTACACAGGGTGGGAAGTCCGGGTAACGGACAATACCCACTGCGCAACCTGTCGCATTTGCCCGGATGTGGCGCCGTCGTTCGTGATGAGACCGCATGTTCCAAGGATCAAGGACAATCCTGCTGCGACATGGACCGCTCATGCTGAAATCCGTCCCCAGCCTTGCTCGTGTTGCGTTGATCGCCTTGATCACACTGGTTGTCGCAGGCTGCAACAAGGAACGGTCGTTCCCGGTCTATCGCGAGAATCCTGCGCCAAGGGATGCGCTGCCGATTGTGATTCGGGTCCACGATGCACCCGTGGATGTTCCCGTTCCTTCGGTCTTCGTCACGTATGAGATAGACCCACTCTGTCTGCCTCCGGTCAACAATTGGGAGGGGGTGCAGTACGAGCCGAACCAGCACAAAGTTGAGGTTCAGGCACAGCGCCTCAGTGCAACTGAATTCAGCAGTGCTGTTTTCAACGACGGCATGGAAGTTGCCGACTATTACGGTCGTGGTCCGTGCACTTGGACACCCGTGCTCGTGGAAGCTTCATTCGCCTTCATCATTGATGGTCGCCCTATCCAAGCAACCGCATGGACTTCATTTACAAAGCTTGAAACCGGGAAACTCTCTACTACCTACGTACATCGCGCCTTACGCCCTATGACTTCAGGGGGATCGCCAGAGTGGACGCCTACCGAGCCTTCGACTTGGTACGAGAAGATGTCTCAGGATAAGCGAAAGGATTACTTCCCAATCGAAATCTCCACACGGACTGAAGGAACAGCCCAATGAATCCTGGAGCAAATGCAGCCCTCTCCGATCATGTCTACAAGGATCCGCTCCCTGAACCCAAGACCATTGTTACCATTGCCGGGACGGAATATCGAGTATTGGCCAGCCTAAACTCCGCCACCGGCTACCAAGGCGTCATTTACCATAATCTCGAATCCAAAGAAGTAATCGTCACCCATCGCGGTACCGAGTTTGATCGCCAGCCTCTGATTGATGGCGGCATCGATGCGGCGATGGTCACCGCCAGAATCAACGCGCAAATTGATGATGCCCTCGCGCTGACCAAGCAGGCAATCGAGCTGGCTTACGCAAATGGATATGGCCAAGTTTCCGTCACCGGCCACTCCCTGGGCGGCGCGCTCGCACAGATCACTGCACACCACTACAACCTCCCCGGCGACGCGTTCAATCCCTACGGTGCCGCCGGGCTGGCATATCGCCTTCCTGAAGGCCAGCCAGCCAGCGCGGCGCCCTTCACCAACCACGTCTTGGCAGGCGACCTGGTCAGTGCCAGCGGTCCCCATTACGGCAAGGTCGAGATGTATGCGCTGCCCAGGGAACTGGAGATCCTGCGCAACGCCGAGCACGGCCAGCGCATCGCCTCGATCGGAACACCCGGGATGAAGAGCGGCC
>NZ_JBHHMJ010000104.1:0-269 GCF_042136455.1 Stenotrophomonas sp. 3diitr2024 | reverse complement strand
CCAGGCCAGTTTCCTGCTGGACAGCGTCGGCCAGCGCCTGTTCCCGGAGTGGATGCAGATTGACGAACTGCCGCACCTGCGCCGCGGCCTGCGCTCGGCCGCCTTCGACGGCGACGGCGTGGCCACCCGTGCTTCGGCGCGGCCTGGATGATCTGCAACTGGCCCAGGTCCAGCCCGGCGGCGGCCCAGGCCGGGGCATGCGGACGGTAGGGCGGAGCGACCAGGACGATCGGGCGGTCGCGCTGGCTCAGCTTGGCCAGTGCCGGCCA
>NZ_JBHHMJ010000095.1:0-7875 GCF_042136455.1 Stenotrophomonas sp. 3diitr2024 | reverse complement strand
GGTCAGATCCCTTTTCCGCAGGAAAAGGGATCTGACCCCCAGAGTGCGGCCCTCAATGCCGCCAGCGCGCCCACTGCTGGTACACCACATAACCCAGGCCGGTCAGGCCGGTGAGCAGGGCGGGAGCAAGCAGGGCGTCGTACTGCCAGCGCGCGAACAGCCAGGCGCCGATCACGCCGCCGGCAAGGAAACCACTGATGATCAGGCCGCTGAGGGTCAGTCGTCGTACCTGCAACGGCAGCCCGCGCAGCAGGTGGCCCAGGCCGATGCCGAGATCGGTGAACATGCCGCTGAGATGGGTGGTGCGTACCACCGCGCCGCTGAAGGTCGTAGCCATTGCATTCTGCAGGCCGCAGGCCATGGCGGCGGCCAGTGCACCCCAGATCTGGTGCTCTTCAAACAGCGGAATGGCCACCAGCAAAAGAGCCGATTCCAGCGCCAGTGCCACGCCGTAGCGCCGGCCCAGCTGCAGCGTGCTGTCCTGGATCAGCAGGCCGCTGAGCATCGCGCCCAGCGAGAACGCGATCAGCAGGCCCCACAGGTGGCCGACCGCGCGCCAGTCACCCTGGGCCAGTGCCATGCCGAGCTGGCTGGTACTGCCGGTCATGTGGCTGACCGCCTGGTGCTCGAAACCGAGGAAGCCGACCACGTTGACCATGCCGGCCACGCACGAGAGTGCGACCGCGCCGATCCAGACCCAGGTGGGCAGGCGTATTCCCATCGGCGAGGCCCCTCAGGGCCCGCCGAAGCCGCCGTTGAACTGCAGCTCGCTGAAGGTGTTGCTGGCCGGGTCGAACACGGCGCCCCAGAACTGTGCGCCGCCATCGCAGACGCGAATCGCTTCACGGGCCGGATTGACGCCGCTGTCGTCAGGCAGGTGGAAGGCGTTGATGTAGATCAGCCGCTTGCCGGCGCTTTCGATGCCGACGTACTGGCGGTCGAAGTCCAGCACCTTCGGGACCTGCGCTTCCAGCGACGACAGCCTCGCCTCCAGCTGGTCGACCTGCTGCCGGCTGGGCGCCCAGTAACCCGACACCCGCCCGGCCTCGCGGCCGGGGCTGGGGCGCGAGCAGGTGTCGAGCACCTGCGCGGCGATGATCGGGCGGGTGACCACCCAGGACTGGCCGGTGCGCTCGGCGGTGGGCACGCTGGCCGGGCCGCGCGTGGTCGTACAGGCACCGAGCACGGCGGCGAGGGTGATCGCAGCCGTGGGCAGCAACAGGCGCGTGCAGCGGTTCACAACACCTCCGAAGCGTAATCGGCCAGGCGCGAACGCTCGCCACGGCGCAGGGTGATGTGCGCACTATGCGGCCAGTTCTTGAAGCGGTCCACCGCGTAGGTCAGGCCCGAAGTGGTCTCGGTCAGGTACGGGGTGTCGATCTGCTCGACGTTGCCCAGGCAGACGATCTTGGTGCCGGGGCCAGCGCGGGTGATCAGCGTCTTCATCTGCTTGGGGGTGAGGTTCTGCGCCTCGTCCAGGATCAGGTAGCGTGACAGGAAGGTGCGGCCGCGCATGAAGTTCATCGAGCGGATCTTGATGCGGCTGGCCAGCAGGTCGTTGGTGGCCTGGCGGCCCCAGGTGCCGCCTTCCTGGTTATGCGTGAGCACTTCCAGGTTGTCGGTCAATGCGCCCATCCACGGCGTCATCTTCTCTTCCTCGGTACCGGGCAGGAAGCCGATGTCCTCGCCCACGCTGACCGTGGCGCGGGTCATGATGATCTCGCGGTAGCGCTGCTGGTCCATCGTCTGCGCCAGGCCGGCGGCCAGTGCCAGCAGGGTCTTGCCGGTGCCGGCGGTGCCCAGCAGCGTGACAAAGTCGATCTCCGGGTCCATCAGTGCGTTGAGCGCGAAGTTCTGCTCGCGGTTGCGTGCGCTGATGCCCCACACGGCGTGGCTGCCGTGGCGGAAATCATCGACCAGCGACAGCACCACCTTGCCATCGCCGACCACGCGGCTGACGCGCAGTTCGACTTCATCCTCGCCCGGCAGGTAGACGTACTGGTTCGGATACCACTCCTCGCCGTCCTGCGCCTGGATTTCGTAATGCGAGCGGCCCTTGTCGCTCCAGCTGCGCAGGTCATCGCCGTGGCGTTTCCAGAAGTCTTCCGGCAGCTCGGTAGCGCCGGTGTAGAGCAGGCTGAAATCGTCCAGCGCGCGGTCGTTCTCGTAGTCTTCGGACACGATACCGGCGATGGCGGCCTTGATCCGCAGGTTGATGTCCTTGGAGACGAACACCACCGGCAGGTCGGGGGTTTCTTCCTTCAGGGCCAGGATCGCGCCGAGGATGGCGTTGTCCGGGATCACCTTGCCGAAGCTCTTGCCAGCATCGAAATGACTGGTCTGGAAGCGCAGCTTGCCGGCGCTCTGCTTGCCGCGCAGCTGCAGGCCATTGGGCCGCTGCAGCGGAATGCCGTCGGCCAGGTTGTCCAGGCCCGATTCCTGCACCAGCTCGTTGAGGAAGCGGCTCACCTGGCGGGCGTTGCGGCTCGCTTCGGAGGTGCCCTTCTTGCCGTTGTCCAGCTCCTCGATCACCTGCATGGGCAGGTAGATGTCGTGCTCCTCGAATTTGAACAGCGCGGTCGGATCGTGCATCAGCACGTTGGTATCCAGCACGTAGATGCGCTTGCCTCGGGTCATCGTCGATTCCTGGTTACGGACAGGGAAAAACCACCACGGCCTGCTGCGGGGCAGGGTGATGGCAGACACAGTAGGCAGTGGGACTCACTTGGACTGGGAGGCCTTCAGTTCGGCGAGAACGGCATCGGCATGGCCGGCAACCTTGACCTTGCGCCAGGACTGCACGATGCGGCTGTCGGGGGAAATCAGGAAGGTACTGCGTTCGATGCCACGTACCTGCTTGCCGTACATGTTCTTCATCCTGATCACGTCGAAGGCGGTGCACAGCGCTTCGTCGCCATCGCTGACCAGCGGGAAGTTGAAGCCCTGCTTGGCACAGAAGTTGTCGTGCGACTTCACCGAGTCGCGCGAGACGCCCAGCACGACGGCGCCGGCTTTCCTGAACTTCGGCAGCAGGGCGTTGAAGTCGATGCCTTCGGTGGTGCAGCCCGGGGTGCTGTCTTTGGGATAGAAGTACAGCACCAGCCATTGGCCGGCATAGTCGCCGAGGGTGGCCTGGTCGCCGCCGGACAGGGCCAGCGGCAGGGAGAGGGTGGTGCTGTCCAGGGTGTCGCCGTTGTTCATGAGGTCCTTCTGTCGAGCCTGGGTTCTTGCCATTACAGCTACATGAAACGCCACGCGCCCGTGAGAGACGCGCGAAGAATCAGAACTTCATCGGATCCATGATCGCGTCCAGGTTCAGGTGGTCGCAGAACTCGAGGAAATCGTCGCGCAGCGCGGCGATGTGCATGTTGGCCGGCACGCCGATGGTGACCTGTGCGCTGAACATTTCCGCACCGGTCTGCATGGCGCGGTAGCGCGTGCTCTGCAGGTTCTCGATGGTGATGCCCTGGCGGTCGAAGAAATCGGCCAGCTGGAACAGGATGCCCGGCTTGTCGGCGGCGATCACTTCGACGATGTACGGCAGCAGGTTGGACTGCGCCTGCTTGGCGGCGGTGCGGTACCAGACCAGCTTCAGGCCTTCCTCGCGCTCCAGCCGGGTCAGCATCGCCTCGAGCTTGGCCACCGAGTCCCAGGAGCCGGTGGCCAGGGCGGTGACCGAGACATCGCGGCCGACCGTGGCCAGGCGTGCATCCACCAGATTGCAGCCGCTGTCGGCGATGCGGCGGGTGACGGACAGCAGGGGGGACTCCGGATGCGTCGTATAGGCGTTGATCAGGAGGTGGTTTTCGCTCGGCGCGGGGCGCGGGGTGGTGTCGGTCAAGGCGATTCCGGGTAATGCATGCGTTAGTCTGAATGCCCGCCAGAGGCGGGGATCCACCGGTGTCCAGCATACTTGCCCGTGCTTTCGCGCCGCAAGTAACATTCAAGTCGCCCCCGGCCTTTCGTGGCGGGCGTTTTCCCTTCCCAGCCAAGAGCAGCACGTCCTTGTCCCTTTCCGGCCTCATCACCGCGCTGGCGACCCCGTTCCGGGCCGACGGCGCCCTCGATCCCGACGGTTGGCAGCGCCTGCTGCACCTGCAACTGGAAGGTGGCGTCCATGGCGTTGTCGTAGCCGGCTCTACCGGCGAAGCGGCAACGCTCACCGACGCCGAGTACGACCTGCTGCTGGCCAGCGCGGTCGAGCGCATCGGCGGCCGCATTCCGGTCCTGGCCGGTACCGGCCTTTCGGGCACTGCCAAGACCATCGAACAGACCCGTCGTGCCGCCGCCCTCGGCGCCAGCCACGCGCTGGTGGTCACGCCGCCGTACGTGCGCCCCACCCAGGCCGGTCTGATCGCGCACTACCGTGCGGTGGCCGACCAAGGCGGGCTGCCGGTCGTGCTGTACAACGTGCCCGGCCGTACCGGTTGCGACATGCAGCCTGAGACCGTGGCCGAGCTGGCCAGCCACCCCAACATCGTCGGCATCAAGGAGGCGGTGGGTGACACCGGCCGGGTGCAGGCGCTGCTCGCCCTGCGCAGCCCACAGTTCGCCGTGCTCAGCGGTGACGACGGTACGGCCGCGCGTTCGATCCAGGCCGGTATCGACGGCCTGATCTCAGTGGGTTCCAACGTGCTTCCCGGTGCCTACCGCCGGATGTGCGAGCTGGCCGCCGCACACGACCACGAAGCCACCGCGTCGTGGGATGCGCGCCTGCATCCCTTCCATGATTTCTGCGGCGTCGAACCGAACCCGATCCCGGTCAAGGCGCTGCTGCGCCGCATCGGCATCGGTCACGACCTGCGCCTGCCACTGCTGCCGTTGTCGGCAGCGCATCATCCGGCTGCCGACCATCTTGCCGGCGACATCGCCGCCCTCGAAGCCCTTTCCAGCCACTGACCTTCCGTCTTGGTCTGACCCAGGAGATTCACATGCGTCAATCCGTTTCCACCGTCCGCGTGCTGTCCTATGCCCTGCTTGCCGTGGCGGTCGCTGCCGGCACCACCGGCTGCTTCAAGCGCGGCGCCAAGGGCGACTACGCCCTGGCCCCGGAAATGCGTCCGCTGGAAGTGCCGCCGGACCTGAACCTGCCCAATGCCACCACCGACAACAAGGTGCCGACGTTGGCCTCGGCCACCAAGCCGGCGGCGCCGGTTGCTGCGGCTCCGGCAGCCGGCAGCACCGGTTTCACCATTGCCGGTGGCAAGGATGAAGCCTTCGCCAAGGTCGGTACCGCACTGGAAGGCGTGGAGGGCGTGACCATCGCCAGCCGCGCGCAGTTGCTGGGTTCGTACGACGTGGCCTACGAGGGCAGCAACTTCCTGGTCCGCGTAGTGGCCGTCGATGCCGGCGCCTACATCTCCGCGGTTGACCCGCGTGGCCTGCCGGCCACCGCCGAAGCGCCGGTGAAGCTGATCGCCGCGCTGAAGGCGAAGCTCGCCCAGTAAGGGCTGGTCGGATGGCTGCGGGCCTTGGTCCGCACCCGCTCTGGTAGCGGCCGAACTTGGTCGGCGCTTTTGTGCCAACCAAGGTTGGCACCTACCAGGTTGCGCGGTTGGCACCTGCCGGAGCGCACGGTTGGGGTCTGCCGAAGAACAGAAAAGGGCGCCCATGGGCGCCCTTTTCGTTACCGCCGTGGGCGCTTCTCAGCGCTCCAGCAGCTTCAGCTTGTCCGGCTTGCCATCCCATTCGCCGGCGTCGGCGGGCGGGTCCTTGCGCACGGTCAGCACCGGCCATTCCTTCGCCAGCTCGGCGTTGAGGGCAACGAAGCCTTCCTGTCCGGCAGGAACATCGTCCTCCGGGAAGATCGCATTGACCGGGCACTCCGGCTCGCAAAGGGTGCAGTCGATGCACTCATCCGGGTCGATCACCAGGAAGTTCGGGCCTTCGTGGAAGCAATCCACGGGGCACACTTCCACGCAATCGGTGTGTTTGCACTTGATGCAGTTTTCGGTGACGACAAAGGGCATGGGCTTGGGGGTGGATCGATTCCTGAACCTGCCAATTCTAGAACAGGTTGGCCCCCGGTGTCGGCGCGGGGCGGAGAACGGGCGTCTGGCAGGCGCGACCGTGGGAGTCATTGGCGGCACGGCGGGGGCTGTGCGACGCTGCGGGGCACTCGGTCGCCCACCGTGGCCGGACTCCCTTCCCAGCAGGATCGTCCATGTCCCAAACCCAGCCCAGCACCGCGCCCCATGGCGGTGAGAACACTGCATTCATCGTCCTGATCAGCTGCGTGGCCACCCTTGGTGGATTCCTGTTCGGTTTCGACAGTGGTGTCATCAATGGCACGGTCGACGGCCTCCGCCAGGCCTTCAACTCCAGTGAGGCGGCGCTCGGTTTCGAAGTCGCCTCGATGCTGCTGGGCTGCGCGATCGGCGCCTTCCTGGCCGGGTGGCTGGGTGATCGCCTGGGACGCCGCGGTGTCCTGATCGTGTCAGCGCTGATGTTCCTTGTCTCGGCGCTCGGTGCCGGCGCGGCCCACGCGTCCTGGCTGTTCATCGCCGCCCGCGTGCTGGGCGGTTTCGCGGTGGGCGCGGCCAGCGTGATGTCACCGGCCTACATCGCCGAAGTCGCCTCGGCGCGTTACCGCGGCCGGCTGGCCACGGTGCAGCAGATGGCGATCATCTGCGGCTTGTTTGCGGCCTTCCTCAGCAATTACCTGCTGGCGCGTGCCGCCGGCGCCTCGACCGAGCCCCTGTGGCTGGGCCATGAGGCCTGGCGCTGGATGTTCTGGATGCAGGTGCTGCCCTCGGGGCTGTTCCTCCTGTTGTTGCTGGTGATCCCGGAAAGCCCCCGTTTCCTGGTGTTGAAGGGGCGCCAGGGGCAGGCGAGGGCGGTGCTGGCGCGGCTGTACGGCGAGGCCGCGGCCACGGCCAAGCAGGCCGAGATCGAGGCGAGCCTGGCCCAGGACCAGCACAAGCCGCGCTTCGGCGACCTGCGCAACAAGGCCACCGGCAAGCTGCGCCCGATCCTCTGGGTGGGTATCGGCCTGGCCATGTTCCAGCAGGTGGTCGGCATCAACGTGGTGTTCTACTACGGCGCGGTGCTGTGGCAGGCGGTGGGTTTCTCGGAAAGCGACGCGCTGCTGATCAACGTGTTGTCCGGCGCGCTGAGCATCGGTGCCTGCCTGCTGACGGTACTGCTGATCGACCGCATCGGGCGCAGGCCGCTGCTGTGGATCGGTTCGGTCGGCATGTCGGTGGCGCTGGTGCTGATGGTGGTGGCGTTTGCCAGCGGCAGCCTCGTCGATGGGCGCCTGCAGCTGTCCGATGGCATGGGGCGGCTGGCGCTGGTGGCAGCCAACGTCTACGTGGTGTTCTTCAACATGTCCTGGGGCCCGGTGATGTGGGTGATGCTGGGCGAGATGTTCCCCAACCAGATCCGCGGCCCGGCGCTGGCGGTGGCGGGTGCGGCGCAATGGACCTCGAACTTCGTGATCACCGTGACGTTTCCGATGTTGCTGGCCGGCATCGGCCTGGCCGGCGCCTATGGCATCTACGCCGTCGCGGCGATCCTCTCGATCGTCTTCGTGGTCCGCTACGTGCGCGAGACCAAGGGCAAGGAGCTGGAGCAGATGGAAGGCTGACGGCGACTGGCTTCGGTTGCATTCGTTGGCGCCTCGGTGTCATCGAGGGCGAAGGCGGGGCAGCCCAATCCGGGACACGCCGTAAACCCATCCATGGGGGCTCGATGGCGCCATCCATGGCGCCAACGGTCCTGCCTGCCCACACCGCCCCGCCTCAGACAGCTTCCGATGGCTGTTGGTAGGTGTCGACCTTGGTCGACACGGTAGATCCACGCCATGCGCGGATGAAATCTGTCAGATATGGAAATGCATCTGGGGTCAGATCCGTTTTCCTGCGGAAAACGGAT
>NZ_JBHHMJ010000077.1:0-339 GCF_042136455.1 Stenotrophomonas sp. 3diitr2024 | reverse complement strand
GCGCGGATGGTGGACAGCAACGAGCCGGCGCGCAACCTGCTGTGCCAGGGCATGGTGATCGCCGAGACCTACTACCGCCCGAATCCGGACGGTTCGAAGGACTGGATCAACCCGGCCGTGGGATCGGCCCCGGAGACTCTCTGACTGACCCGTATTATCGAGTTCCTGATCGCCTTGGGGATCGTGGCTGGCCTGTTCGTCATCATTGGCGTATGTCTGCCGGGCGAGCGTCTGGCTGCGGACGCGCGCGCACCGGGGCACAGCCTTCATGCCTTGGACCAGAAAGTGCGTACCGCACTCGCCCAGGCCAGCGAACAGCAGGGACTGCCCCCCGGCCAG
>NZ_JBHHMJ010000075.1:0-6820 GCF_042136455.1 Stenotrophomonas sp. 3diitr2024 | reverse complement strand
GCGCGGGCATCGCCGGGCCCGTTCTGAAAGGCCCGCCGGCCAGCGGCCGGCGCTACCGCCGTGTCAGCGTATGCTCTTGCGGGTGAACAGATTGACGATCGCCAGCAGGATCACTGCACCGATCAGCGAGAACAGGAAGGTTCGAATGGTGATCGCTTCGTTGATGCCGCCGCCGAACAGCCAGCCGGAAATCAGCGCGCCGACGATGCCGACCACGATGTTGAGGATGATGCCCTGCTGGGCATCGCGCTTCATGATGATGCTGGCCAGCCAGCCTACGATGCCGCCGACGATCAGCCAGATGATGATGCCCATGATCGAACCTCCGGTGGGGAACGGTGACCAGTTGACGCGCACGGCCGTGAACCCGTCGTGCAATCGTGTGACGGGCGCGTGCGCATGAGCCTGCCAGCCACCCTCGACGGCCCGTGGCGCTTTGGTCCGGTGACGGTCTGGCGGCGCCCACACGTGCCCGGCCAGCGCGGCGAACCGCAGGCACGGCAGGTGCTGGCGCAGGCCCTCGGGGCCGATCCGGAGACGCTGCCGCTGGTCCGCGATGACAAGGGCCGGCCGGAGCTGAGCGGCGCATTGGCCCACTACGGCACCGGCTGGAGCCACAGCGGCGAGGTGCTGCTGGTGGCGCTGGGCGAAGGCGTGCGGCTGGGCGTGGACCTGGAACTGCTGCGGCCGCGCGCCCGCCTGCTGGAGATCGTGCAGCGCTTCTTCCACCCGGAGGAGGTGGCGTGGCTGGAAAGCCTGGACCAGGCCGACCGCGAACACTGGTTCTTCCGCGTGTGGTGCGCCAAGGAAGCGATGCTGAAGGCGCACGGCCAGGGTATCTCGTTCGGCCTGCACCGCCTGCAGCTGGCGCCGGGGGCCGATGGTGCCCTGCACCTGCGCTGGTGCGACCCGGAACTGGGCGAGGCCGCGCGCTGGCACCTGCACGAATGGCAGGCCACCGGTCAGTTCCGGGCGGCGTTGGCCTGGTATCCGCACTGAGGCGGGGAATCAGCGCGCAAAACCGGCGATAATGCCGGCATGAGCGAACACCCACTTCCCGCCAGCGTGGCTGCCACGCTGGAACAGGGCCTGGCCAGCATGGGCCTGGATGCCGCGCTGGCGCCGCCGCTGCTGCGCTACCTGGCCCTGCTGCACCGCTGGAACGGCACCTACAACCTCACCGCCATCCGCGACCCGCAGGAGATGGTCACCCGCCACCTGCTCGACTCGCTGGCGATGCAGCCGTTCGTGGCCGATGGCAGCCTGGCCGACCTCGGCACCGGCCCCGGGCTGCCGGGCATCCCGCTGGCCATCGCCTGCCCGGGCCTGCAGGTGACCCTGGTCGAGAGCAATGGCAAGAAGGCGCGCTTCATGCGCGAGGCCGTGCGCCAACTCGGCCTGGGCAATGCCCGCGTGGCCGAATCGCGCGCCGAGGCGCTGGACGAGGCCGGTCGTTACGACCAGTTGACCGCCCGTGCCATGGATACCCTGGCCGGCATCGTCCGCGTCGGTGGCCACCTGCTGCGGCCGGGGGGCGTGCTGCTGGCCATGAAGGGCGTCTACCCGCATGAGGAGATCGCGGACTTGCCGGCTGGCTGGCAGGTGCGCGAGGTGACCCCGCTGAGCGTGCCCGGCCTGGCCGGCGAACGCCACCTGGTCACTGTTACAGGCCCTTGATTCCCGCCGCCAGCCCCTTGTGCAACAACGGGTTGGCGATCCACGATTTCCGCAAGGGGCCGGTTGTACGCATAATGACCGGTCCCAGCACACGTCGACGAGGCACACCCGCATGGCCCGCATCATCGCCATCGCCAACCAGAAGGGTGGCGTCGGCAAGACCACGACCGCCGTCAACCTGGCCGCTTCCCTGGCCAACGCACCCAAGCGCGTGCTGCTGGTCGACCTCGATTCGCAGGGCAACGCGACCATGGGCAGTGGCGTGGACAAGCGTGAGCTGGCCGCCTCCACCTACGATCTGCTGCTGGGCGAGTCCAGCGCCGCCGATGTACTCGTGCAGACCGCCGAAGGCTACGACCTGCTTCCCGGCAACATCGACCTGACCGCCGCCGAGATCCAGCTGATGGCGCAGAGTGAGCGCGAGCAGCGGCTGAAGCGCGCGCTGGCACCGATCCGCGACGAGTACGACTACATCCTGATCGACTGCCCGCCGGCGCTGTCGCTGCTGACGCTCAATGCGCTGGCCGCTGCCGATTCGGTGATCGTGCCGATGCAGTGCGAGTACTACGCCCTGGAAGGCCTGAGCGCGCTGGTGGAAACCATCGAAGCGCTGCGTGCCAACCTCAATCCGGCGCTGGAGATCGAAGGCGTGCTGCGCACCATGTTCGACGTGCGCAACAACCTGGCCAACGCGGTGTCGGCCGAGCTCACCGAGCACTTCGGCGATCGCGTGTTCCGCACCATCGTGCCGCGCAACGTGCGCCTGGCCGAGGCACCCAGCCATGGCCAGAGCATCGTCGGCTACGACCGCGCCTCGCGCGGTGGCGTGGCCTACCTGGGCCTGGCCGGCGAGATCATCCGCCGCAACAACGAACGCAACAAGGCCACCAAGGCCGTGGAGACCGTCTGATGACCAGCAGCAAGCCGGCAGCCAAGAAGCGAGGCCTCGGCCGTGGCCTGGACGCGCTGCTGGGCCCGAAGGGGGCGGTCAGCCAGGTGCAGGCCACCACGGCGGTGATCGAGCCGCTGCCGGGGGAAGTGCTGCGCAAGTTGCCGGTCGGCCAGCTGCAGCCGGGCAAGTACCAGCCGCGCCGCGAGATGGACGAGGGCAAGCTGTCCGAGCTGGCCGACTCGATCAAGTCGCAGGGCGTGATCCAGCCCATCCTGGTGCGCCAGCTGCCGGCGGGCAACTACGAAATCGTCGCCGGTGAACGCCGCTGGCGCGCATCGCAGCTGGCCGGGCTGGACGAAGTGCCGGTGGTGGTGCGCGAGCTGGAAGACCGCACCGTCATCGCGATGGCGCTGATCGAGAACATCCAGCGTGAAGACCTCAACCCGCTGGAGGAAGCCGAAGCGCTGCAGCGCCTGATCAGCGAGTTCACCCTCACCCATGCCGAGGCCGCCGAGGCCGTCGGCCGCTCGCGCGCGGCGGTGTCCAACCTGCTGCGCCTGCTGGAACTGCCGGTGGCGATCCGCCTGCTGCTGGAAACCCGCCGCCTGGAAATGGGGCATGCCCGTGCGCTGCTGACCCTGGCCCCCGAACTGGCCGGCAAGCTGGCCCAGGAAGCGGCCGACGAAGGCTGGTCGGTGCGCGAGGTCGAGCGGCGCGCGCAGGCTTTCGCCGCCGGCAAGGTGCCGAGCAGCCGTCCGGTGGCCACGCCGAAGGTGCAGCAGGCCGACATCGCCTCGCTGGAAACCGAGCTGTCCGAAGCGCTCGGCGCCAAGGTGGCGATCAGCCACGGCCGTGGCGGCAAGGGCAAGCTGATCATCCACTACACCGACCTGGACACCCTGGACGGCGTGCTGGAAAAACTGCGCACGCGCCAAGGCTGAGCCCTGCGCCGCGTCGGGGGGCGGCCTGTTCCTGCCGCGCCCGGCGAATGACAGGGAACGCACCGCCACGCGCACCGGGAATGCACTGACCTCCGGCCGTGGCCTCATCCAGGGAGCAGGACATGAGCAACGACTACGAGGACGTCAGCCCGGACGGCACCCAGATACTGGTACATCGCCGTGAGAAGGACTTTGTGCTCGCCATCGGCGAAGAACGGCACATCGAGGCGATCAGCGCCCACATCGAACGCCACCTGGGCCCGGTGTCCGGTGTCTTCCATGAAATCATCTCCGACCTGGTGCACATCGACGTGCACGTGGTGCCTGCCAATGACCACTGCCCGTACCTGCGCCTGGTCACCTCCGGCATGAGCGACCTGCCGATGACCGTGCCCGCCGAGGTGGATGCGGACGTGCCGCGCTACATGGAACTGATGGTGACCCTGCCGGCCGACTGGCCGATGTCCCAGGACGCCTTCGAGGATGAGCGCAACTACTGGCCGGTGCGCCTGCTGAAGGGCATGGCGCGGTTGCCGCACGAGTACGACACGTGGCTGGGCTTCGGCCACACCATTCCCAACGGCCATCCCAGCGAGCCCTATGCGCCGGGCGTGGGTTTCGACGGTGCCATCGTGCTGCCGCCGGTGACCGCCCCGGAGGACTTCGCCACGCTGGAGCTGGAGGATGGCAATACCATCAGCTTCATGAGCCTGGTTCCGCTGTACCCCGAAGAGATGGACCTGAAGCTGAAGAAGGGCGCCGACGCCCTGCTCGACCGCTTCGATGCGAAACAGATCAACGATGTGATCGAGCCCGGCCGCACCAACGTGGCGAAGAAGCGTTTCGGTTTGTTCTGAGACCGGTAACATCAGGGGCCTGAACTTCGTTCCCAGGCCCCTGCCATGACCATCCTGCTCACCGGCGCTGCCGGCTTCATCGGTGCCTACACCGCCCGCGCGCTGCTGGAGGCCGGCCAGGCCGTGGTCGGCCTGGACAACTTCAACGATTACTACGACCCGCAGATCAAGCGTGACCGCGTGGCCGCGCTGTGTCCGGCGCTGGACCTGCGCACCCTGGACCTGACCGACCAGCAGGGCCTGGCCGCACTGTTCGACGAGGTGCGGCCGACCGCGGTGATCCACCTGGCCGCGCAGGCCGGCGTGCGCTATTCGCTGGAAAACCCGCATGCCTACGTCGACAGCAACCTGGTCGGCTTCGTCAACATGCTCGAGTTGTGCCGCCACCGTGGCGTGCAGCACCTGGTGTATGCCTCCAGCAGTTCGGTCTACGGCGATTCGGCCACGCCGCCGTTCTCCGAAGACCAGCGCGTGGACCAGCCGCGCTCGCTGTACGCGGCGACCAAGGCGGCCAACGAGCTGATGGCCTACACCTACGCGCAGCTGTACGGCCTGCATGCCACCGGGCTGCGATTCTTCACCGTGTATGGCCCGTGGGGCCGGCCGGACATGGCACCGCTGCTGTTCTCGCGCGCGGTGCTGGCCGGGCGGCCGATCGACGTGTTCAACGAAGGCCGCATGCAGCGCGATTTCACACATGTCTCCGACATTGTGTCCGGTATCCTCGGCGCCCTCGCGCATCCGGCCGACGGCCCGGTGCCGCACCGGGTGTTCAACCTCGGCAACCATACGCCGGTCGAGCTGGAGCGCTTCATCAGCGTGATCGAGCAGGCCGCCGGCCGCCCTGCGCAGAAGGTCTACAAGCCCATGCAGCCCGGCGACATGGTGCGCACGATGGCCGATACCCGGCGCGCACATGACGCTTTCGGCTTCGATGCGGTGACCCCGATCGAACAAGGCCTGCCGCCTGTGGTGCAGTGGTGCCGCGAGTATTTTGGCGATCGCGCCTGAGGACGGATCCTCACGCCGCCGGGTTCATCTTCGGATAACCTCGGTTTCGGAGAATGCGCGGTCTTTGTCCCCCCTTTGGCCGAGTGCCTTATGAGCCAACCCGAGCTTTCCGTTGTCGTCCCGGTGTTCAACGAGCGCGACAATGTTGCCCCGCTGGTCGCCGAAATCACCGCTGCGCTGCGTGGCCGGCTGCCGTTCGAGATCGTCTACATCGACGACCACTCGCGTGATGACACCCTGGCGGTGCTGCAGGGATTGAAGGCAACCACCCCGGAACTGCGCGTGCTGCACCATGTGAACCAGAGCGGGCAGAGCACGGCGGTGCGCACCGGCGTCAAGCACGCGCGCGCGCCGTGGATCGCCACCCTGGATGGCGATGGCCAGAACGATCCGGCCGATATTCCCAAGCTGCTTGCCGCACGCGACGCCGCCGAGGCGCAGGTGAAGCTGTTCGCCGGCTGGCGCGTCAACCGCCAGGACAGCGGCAGCAAGCGCTGGGCCAGCAAATGGGCCAACGCCATCCGTGCGCGCATGCTGCGCGATGACACGCCCGACACCGGTTGCGGCATCAAGCTGTTCGAACGCAGCGCGTTCCTCGACCTGCCGTACTTCGACCACATGCACCGTTACCTGCCAGCGCTGATGCAGCGTGCCGGCTGGAAGACCACCAGCGTGCCGGTCAATCACCGCCACCGTACCGCCGGCGTGTCCAAGTACAACAACCTCGGCCGCGCGCTGGTCGGCATCCGCGACCTGCGTGGCGTAGCCTGGCTGATCACCCGAAGCAAGCGCACCGCGGTGGAGGAGCGCTGATGGATCTGGAGCTGCACTGGCTGGATCAGCCCCTGACCTGGCTGTACTGGACCGGCCTGCATGTGACCGGCTGGAAGCTGATCGGCTACACCGGCGCACTGATGTTCGGCGGCCGCTGGCTGGTCCAGTTCATCGCCTCCAAGCGCGCCGGCAAACCCGTCATCCCGCGCCTGTTCTGGTACATGAGCGTGCTCGGCAGCCTGATGACCCTGAGCTACTTCCTGTTCTCGGCCAAGCAGGACTCGGTGGGTGTATTGCAGAACCTGTTCCCGGCGTTCACCGCGCTGTACAGCCTGCACCTGGACATCAAGCACCGCGGCTGGAAGCGCGACAGGGCCAGCCACTGAGGCTGCGGGGTCGGATCCCTTTCCACTGGAAAGGGCTCTGACCCCTGTCAGGATCCCGGCGCATCCTCGCATGGCGTGGATCTACTGCATGTTCAGCGGCGGTGCCCTGGTAGATGCCGACCTTGGTCGGCGCTGGGTTTCCCCGTGTGCCAACCAAGGTTGGCATCTACCAGAGCGGCCGGTTCCCGGTCCTGCCTGCGCTGCAGGCGGGACCTTCGTCCCATGCCATGGGCCGTGGGCGGTGCCATGATCGGGGTCTGCCTTCCCGGGAACCTGTGCTCG
>NZ_JBHHMJ010000060.1:0-2592 GCF_042136455.1 Stenotrophomonas sp. 3diitr2024 | reverse complement strand
CGGCATCGCCCCGGGGCTCACCGATTCCCCACGTGCCGCACCGCGGCCGTCTCTCCCAAAGGACTCTCACATGATCCGCAATACCGCTCTTGTCCTGGCCATCGCGGCCGCCACCCTGTCGATGCCGGCGCACGCTGGCCTGGGCAAGCTGAAGGACCTGGCCGGCGCCGCCACCGGTACCTCCAGCAGCAGCGCCTCCAGCGCCGCCGCACCGGATGAAGCCGCGCAGGAAGCACTGGTGCGTCGTTTCGTCAGCTCGCAGTCGCACTCGCTGCAGGCCCAGACCTCGTTCGCCCGCGCCTTCGGCCTGGCCGAGCAGGTGCAGCTGCTGGAAGCCGAGCGCCAGGCGCTGTCGTCGGGTTCGGTCAGCGTCGATGCGATGAAGAAGTCGGTGTCGGTCAGCGAAGCCGCCCAGGCCGCGATCGACGAGCGCCAGGCCGCGCAGCCGGAGCTGAACGCTGAATCCAAGCAGCACTATGCCGAAGGCCTGGTCTCGCTGCTGGCGTCGGCTGCCGAAGCGCAGAAGCTGGGCGGCGAAGCCAGCAACTTCACCGCCGGCATGAAGAACCTGGGCGCCACCCAGATGGCCACCGTCGGCCGCAAACTGGCTGCCGGTGCATGGGTGGCCAAGGAATCGCCGGGCTTCATCCAGGGCCTGTACGGCTCGACCAAGTCGGCCGTGACCTTCGCCAAGAAGAGCAAGGTGAAGGTGCCGTCGAACGCCGATTCGATGCTCGACTCGATCTGATCCGAGGATCAACCCCATGCGTACAACCTCCCGTTTGATCGGCCTGGGCCTGGCCGCCGTGCTGCTTGCAGCCTGCGGCAAGCAGGACACCCCGGCCGCCGATGCGCCCACACCCGCCAAGGACAAGGCAACCAGTGCACTGGCCAGCAATGCGCCAGTGGAAGCAGCGCCCCTGCGTGGCACGCCGGATTTCGGCGGCACCACCCAGGTCGCGCGCGAGGCCGACGGCATCGGCAGCACCCCGGAACTGGCGGTGCTGGCGGCGCTGCAGTCGGCGGTGGCGCAGGTCAACGGTGTACGCGTGGCCAGCCAGATGCAGGGCCTGCGCGCAGGCCTGCATGTGGACGTGGATGACGAACACGTCGGCGATATCCGCGCCGACGCGTTCACCCAGCAGATGATCGCCGGCTCGCAGGGCGCGGTGCTGGGCTATGAAATCCTGTCGCAGGACGAAGTGCGGCAGCTGGACGAGGAAACCATCGCGCGCGTGCGCGCCAGCGATGAAGGCTGGAGCTTCAAGGGTTCGGCCTCTGCCAGCGCCTCTGGCGAAGCCACGGCCAAGGGCGGCGGTGCCTCGGCCAGTGTCAAGGAGCGCTACGACGAGAAGGTCAGCGTCGATGCCAAGCGTGGCGCAAGCTCGTTCGATTCCGACGTGACCCACCGCAGCATGCGCAGCTACTGGAAGGTACGCGTGCGTGCCCAGATCGCCCAGTACCGCGCACCGGACGAGCAGGGCAAGCCGAAGATCGTGGTCGCGCTGCCGCGTACGAAGGCCGGCAGCTATGCCGTGGGCGATGGCCGCGTGAGCGCCGATGAAGTGGCCGACGCGATCCGCGCACGCCTGTCCGACACGCTGACCCAGACCCAGCGCTTCATCGTGCTGGATCGCGAGTTCGGCGACGAACTGCAGGCCGAGATCGACCACATCAACAGCGGCAACGTGCGTTTGCAGGACACTGCCCGCGTCGGCCAGCAGCTGGCGACCGACCTGATCCTGATCCCGACCATCGAACGCTTCGAGTACCCGCGCAGCGTGCGCAACCTGCGCATGTCCGACCGTCAGGTGACCTCATACTCCGGTGGCGGCCGCATCACCCTGCGCCTGGTCAACGCCACCACTGGCCAGGTGGTGATGTCCGACAGCTTCGATCACCAGTTGGCCTCGACCGGCCCGAGCACCCTGCCGCGTGTGGTCAACGGCCGCAACATGGCTGCGGCGATGATGGAATCGCTGTCCGGCCAGATCGGCACCAGCATCGTCACCACGCTGTTCCCGGTGTCGGTGGTGTCGGTGGACGGTGACCAGGTGGTGCTGAGCCAGGGCGGTGACACCGTGCAGGCCGGCCAGCGCTGGCAGGCTGTGCGCCTGGGCGAGGAACTGAAGGACCCGCAGACCGGCCGTTCGCTGGGCCGCAGCGAACACCCATGCTGCACCATCCGCATTGACCGCGTGGCTGCACAGACCTCGTACGGCACCATCGAAGACGGCGTTGACGCGATGCGCGGCGGCTTCCGTCCGGGCCAGATCGAACTGCGCCAGAAGCTGGGCAGCAAGCCGGCTGCCGCCGCTGCTGCGGGCGCGACCGCCCCGGCTGCAGCCGCCGCCCGCCCGGCCGCCAAGCCGAAGCCCAAGCCTGCTGCCGCCCCGGCCGAAGACCCGAACTGGTAACACGCCAAAGCAACACACAGATGGGGTCAGAGCCCTTTCCCGCCGGGAAAGGGCTCTGACCCCTTCGTGTTTCCGTCCGTGTTGACCAAGGTCGACACCCACCAACAGCAGCAGAGATCTGTCGAAGGCGGGGTGGGTCCGGTTGCGGGGGTGTCCGCGGCATGAATGCCGCGGC
>NZ_JBHHMJ010000049.1:0-2647 GCF_042136455.1 Stenotrophomonas sp. 3diitr2024 | reverse complement strand
GCCGGCCGCTGGCCGGCAGCACCTGGACCGTCGATGGATCGATGCAGACGCCGGCCAGCGGCCGGCACTACCGGCTCAGATCGCCAGTTCGGCCTCCACGTCCTGCACCTTGCGTCGGGCCAGTGCAAGGTTGGACTTGGTCCGGTCCAGCACGATGTAGAAGAACAGTCCCTTCTTCTTCGCGACCGGTCGCATGATGTGGTACGCCTTGCCCAGTGAGATCAGGATATCCTCGATGCTGTCATTGAGGTTCAACGAGGCGGCGGTCTTCATCTTGGCCCGGATCACTTCGGTGTTGCCGGCAGCGGCCACCTCCATGTCCATGCCGGCACCGGCTTCGCCCAGCAGCATGCCGCTTTCGTAGTCGACCAGCGCCACTGCCTGCGCGCCGTCGATGCCCATCAGTGCGTTCAACGATTCATTCAATCCAGCCACGTCGCACCCCTTGTCGATGTTGGTTCGAGCCCCTCGTTCCCCTGCGGCCGGGCTCACGATCCGCCGAGTTCGGCCAGGATCGCCTGGCCACATTCCCTGCTCTGCCACAGCACCTGCCCGATCACGCTGCGCTGGTCGCAGGCCGCCATCAGCAGCAGCGGCGCACGCCCTTCGGCCTGGATTGCCAGCATCAGCACCTTCCCGCCCATCGCTTCCAGCATCAGCGTCTGCAGATCGCCCAGCACCAGTTCGCGCCCCACCGCTGCGGCCAACGCCAGCATCGCGCTGGTCATCGCCGCCAGCCGTTCGCCGCGCCCTTCGGCACCGGCGCTGACCAGGGCAAAACCATCGACGCTGGCCAGCACCACCGTGCGGACGCCTTCCACCCGCTGCTGCAGGTCCTGCAGCAGCGGCTGCAGGCGCTCACGCTGGCCCGCATCGGGCAGTACCGCCATCTGCCCGTCACCCATACGCGGCCACCAATGCGTGCGCTTCCATTTCGCTCACCAGTACATCCATCAGCAGCAGTCCCTGTTCGCGGTCACGGGCATCGACGGCCAGCAACGGCAGCGGCTGGTCGTCGAGGCAGGCGTGCGTGGCCCAGTCATCCAGCGCCGCCTGTGGTGCCTGGTCCAGGTGGGTGACGGCCACGACCAGTGCCAGGGATGATGCGAACGGCTGCAGCACCTGCAGGTAGTCCTGCAGCTCGCTGGCAATGCCGGCGCGACGTGCATCCAGCAACAGCACCGCGCCCCGTGCACCCTGTAGCAGGATCGGCCACAGGAAATCGAAACGCTGCTGGCCGGGCGTTCCGTACAGACGCAGGCGTTCTCCGTTGGGCAGGCCGATGTCCGCATAGTCCAGCGCGACGGTGGTGGAGGCCTTGTCGGCCCCGAAACGATCACTGTTGGCCACATCAGTATCGATCACTGCGCCCGCAGCAATGCTGCGCACCAGCGTCGACTTTCCGCTGCCCATGCCGCCCAGCACCACCACCTTGTGCTCACGCATTGCGCTCACTCCCGCGCAGATGCCGCCACAGGCGGGCAAGCAATCCGTTGTCGGTGCGGGTGCCACCGGTCGCCATCATCGCCGCCGCGGGGGCGGCCTGCAGCTGCGCGTAGCCACACAGGTAGGCCGCGTGGATGAAATCGCGAACGGCCGCCGCCGGCAGCTCAAGCAGCATCGCGCATTCTTCAACCGTACAGGCGCGCTTGAGCAGCAACGAGCACAGGCGGAAACCATCGTGGTCGTGCCCCAGTACGCGGAAATCCGGCCAGCGCAGCAGCTTCACCGAAGAGCCGCGCAGGCGTTCGTCCAATGCCTGCCAGTGGCGGCTGCGTTGCGCCCATTGCCACAACAGCGGCCGCAGCGGCTGGCGTGGTCGCTCACCAGCCAGCGCCTGCAGGCGCGCTGGCGTCAGTGCATCCAGCTGCAGGCGTTCGAAAGCATCGGCCAGGCGCTCCACCAGCGCGCTCGCGGGTTCCTGCAACAGCACGGCCTGGTCGTGCTCCAGATCCATCAACAGCAAAGGTTCGCCCGCATCACTCAACAGTGCCTGGCCATGGCGCAGCGGCAACCGCTCGCGCAGCAGGCGGGTGATGGCGTGTGCGCCATCGGCCAGACGTATCAGTGCGGGTGCGGGCATGGCCAGGGGCTCCGGTGCCAACTGCATGCGACGCAGCGCGCGGCCGATGGCACCGTCGTCGAGCACATCCTGCTGTCCGTCGCCGTCGCGCAGTTGGCCGCCGTTGTCCTCTATCCAGCATTGCAGGCGCGGTCGTTGCTGGCGCATGCGCTGGGCCGCGTTGCGCAGTGCCGGGGTATCGCGGATGACCAGCAGGTCGCAGTCGTCCAGGTCCTGGCTGCGGCGGACCTGGCCGTCCGGCAGTGCCGACGCCAGGCGCAGCCGTTGCAGCAGGGCCTGCTCGCCCTGGATGTCGGTTCCCACTACCAGCACGCGTGCCATCTGTGTTCCCCGAGCGACCACCTCCCCGGTGGTCTCGCGTCGCCAAGGCTAGGGCATCGCCAGCGGCAGCCGTCGTGATCGACTGCTCAGATCGGGAGCGGTTGCAGGCGGTGTCCGATCGATTCTGCGACGGCTATCGCGGGCAAGTTTCATGCCCCGTTGACGGCATTCCGACAGCCGACGGATGTCACGGTTTCGTCGCCTGGGGTCAGATCACTTTTGCGTGGCAAAAGGTATCTGACC
>NZ_JBHHMJ010000040.1:0-1367 GCF_042136455.1 Stenotrophomonas sp. 3diitr2024 | reverse complement strand
CATCGGCGCACTGGCCGCAGCAATGCGCGATGCCAGCCTCAAGGTGATCCGCATTGATCTGGAAGGCGTGACGGACAAGCGCACCCTGCTCGCCCGGCTGGCAGCCGGGCGCTACCCGATCGGGTGGGTGCCGACCTTGGTCGGCACACCCTCACAACGGCGAATACTCCGCCGGCACCCACGCATAGGCCTGGCTCTCGCTGCGCACATGGCCCAGGCCCGGGAACGGCAGGTGCGCACCGGCCACCCACCAGCCGTTGGCGGTGGCCTGCTGCAGCAGCCCGCGACGGCTGGCGATGGCCGCCTTGCGGTCCGAATCGGCCTCGAACGCGGCCTCCGGGTGCGCGAACTGCACCGCATGGAAGTGCAGCACGTCGCCCCACACCAGCAGTGACTGGCCTTGGCTGTCGAACCGGTAGGAGACGTGGCCGGGGGTATGGCCATGGGTGTCCATCGCCACCGCGCCGCCGGGCAGGGCATCGCCGGGGTTGAACGTGCGCAGGTGGCCACTGGCCTGGTACGGCGCCACCGCGTTGCGCGCCAGCGGGAAGGCGAAGCGCACACCCTTCGGCGCGGAAGCCTCGCTGGCCGGGTTGAGCCAGTAGTCGGCATCGGCCCTGGACAGCCACACCGTGGCATTCGGGTAGGCCGGCTTGCCCTGCGCATCGAGCACCCCGCACAGGTGGTCCGGATGGGCGTGGGTCAGCAGCACCTCGTCCACCTCGGCCGGGTCCACGCCGGAGGCGCGCAGGTTGCCCAGCACCTGGCCCAGGCCGGGGCCGAAGCACTGTGCGGTGCCGGTATCGACCAGGGTCAGGTGGTTGCCCTGGCGCACCAGGAACGCGTTGATTGCGGTCTGCAGGCCCTTCTTGTCTTCCGGTACGTAGCGGCCTTCCAACAGGCGGCTGACCAGTGTCGGCGGCACGTCGACCACTTCCTGCCGGCCCAGCGCGACCACGCCGTCGAACAGGGCGGTGACCTGCAGCGCACCGACGCGCTGGTGGTAGACGCCGGGCACCTGCTGGGTGGGCGCGGGCGAGGTGGCTTCGGCCAGCGCCGCCAGTGGCAGGGCGGACAGGGCCAGCAGCAGGGCGGTGCGTAGGGGCAGTTGGCGCAGGGTCATGAGGGTTCTCGGTGGATGATGGGCGGTTCCGTTGGCCTAGCGTGCCGTGACTGGCGTGCGCACGGCGCTCAAACCACTGCGTGGAATGCTCAGGGAAGGGGGTGTTGTCTGCAGGGCTGCGCCCTGCACCCGCAGAGGCAACAGCAACAGCAACAGCGATCTATCCGTGGGATGGCGGGGTGGGTCCGGTTGCGGGAGACGCCGTAAACCCATCCATGGGGGCTTGGCCGCGGCATCCATGCCG
>NZ_JBHHMJ010000034.1:0-353 GCF_042136455.1 Stenotrophomonas sp. 3diitr2024 | reverse complement strand
GATGTGGACGGCGACCGTCGCACCATCCAGGCGATGGTTGCTGGTGCGTACCAGCGCGCCCAGGTAGGCACGGGCATCGACGCGGCTGTCGGCGATGAAACATTGCGGGGCGATGCAGGCGCCGTCGCCGATCAGTGCGTTCTTCAGCGTGGCGTTGCTGATTCCGCAGTGGCTGCAGCGTGACATGGGCTATACCGCGATCTGGGCAGGCCTGGCGACCGCACCGATCGGCATCCTGCCGGTGATCACATCGGGCAGCACCTTGCCGGTGGTCAGATCCTTGAAGCGGATCGTGTACTGGCGGCGGCCGACATCATCATCGGCCCAGGCCAGCAACTGGTTGTCCTGGCTGA
>NZ_JBHHMJ010000033.1:0-326 GCF_042136455.1 Stenotrophomonas sp. 3diitr2024 | reverse complement strand
GACGATCGACATATTGGCGTGCAGTGCAAGAACACAGTCATGGGGATCACGCTGACCGTTGTTGAGTCGGAGATTGAGAAGGCCGAGAGTTTCGTTCCCAAACTGGATCGGCTCTACAGTAGAGCCACGCCATGCGTGGGTGAATTTCTCCGCAGGTTGCAGGCCAGCGGCCGGCACTACCCGCGCTCGATCCAATGCAACGTGCCCGGCATGAGCGCGATCCCGTCACTGAATCCGGCCGAAGATGCGGAAACCGGGCTGATCGCCTGGGCCGAACGCGGGCTGGTTCCCGATGCGGCGCTGCGTGCCGGCATCCGGCGCCTGTG
>NZ_JBHHMJ010000030.1:0-20270 GCF_042136455.1 Stenotrophomonas sp. 3diitr2024 | reverse complement strand
TGTTCGGATTGTTGCTCTGGTGGGTGCCAAATTCACCGGTGGATGCCGGCCAGCGGCCGGCACTACCCATCAGGGCAACCGCGGGTTGCCGAATTCGTCGCGCTCTTCGTTGGCGTCATAAACCGGCGGCTGTGCAACGATGGGCTGCTCCTCCACCGTGGCGCGCAGCGGCGTCTCGGTGCCACGCACCAGTTCCACGCTGTCCTCGCCGCGCTGCAGGCGCAGCGCATTGGCCAGGCACTGCGCGGCCAGCGCGTGTTCGCCACGCTGGGCGAACACTTCACCCAGCGCTTCCCACGCCGGTGCACCGGCGCCCGCGGCGATGGCCTCGTGCAGGAACGCATCGGCGGCATCCCATTGCTGCTGGCCCAGGGCCACGCGGCCCTGTGCCAGGCGCAGGGCGGCCGAGTCATCGTGCACGTTGCGCCAGCGCGCCAGATTGGCCTGGCGGGTGGCCAGGCGCTCGGCGGGCAGGCGGCCATACAGCGCCACCAGATCGTCATTCCAACGCTGGTCCAGTGCCTGTTCCAGCGCCAGCAGCGCCGGCTCATCCCAGTCCAGCGCCACCGCACGGCTGGCATAGGCGCCCACTACGTCCGGGGTGGGGCGCAGTGCCTTCGGCGTGGCCTCCCACTGTGCGGCCAGCGCGTTGACGTCGGCCGCTTCCAGTAGCGCCTGTGCGGCCAGGCGTGCTTCCAGTTCGCTGTTCGCGTCGGCCGGCAGCACCTTGCTCTGGCGCAGCGCACCCAGCTGGCCATACGCTTCGTGGGCGCGGCCGGCCTGTGCCAGCGCTTCGGTACGCAGCCACAGGCCGCGCGGCGGCAGCGGCTGGATCGCCGCTACGTCCAGCGCATTGATCGCATCGACCGGCAGATCGCGCGCCAGCAGCTGTTCGGCGCGCAGCAGCGCCTGCAGGGTGGCGTCGCTTTCACCCAGGCGCTGCAGCAGCGCCTCTCCGGCGGGGCCATCGGCCCGTGCCTGCGCGCTGCGCACGGCGGTGGCCAGTGCCACCGCGCTCACTTCCGGGTCCTTGGCGGCGCCGTCCAGCAGCTTCTCCGCACGCTGCCACTGGCCATGCTCGTAGGCCTGCAGGCCGTCGATCAGGCGCACCCGGCCCTGCTTGCGGCGGTAGCGGCCCCAGGCACGGAACGGTGCAGCGATCAGGCTCCACAGCAGCCACAGCACCAGCACCGTGATCACCGCCAGCAGCGCTACCTTCGGCAGGTTGCTGTGATAGTCGTAGCCGCCGTAGCGCAGGGTCACTTCGCCGAAGCGGTTCAGGTCATCGGCGCCGAGCCATTGCGCGGCGACCACGCCGATGGCCACGGCCAGCAACAGCACGACCAGGGATTGCAGGGGTTTCATGCGGGCTTACCTCCGGTCGGTCTGGGTGCGCAGTTGTTGCAGGGTGCTGCCAAGGACAGCGTCGTTGGCCTGCAGCGGCAGTTCGCGCAAGGCCTTCAGTTCAGCACGTTGCGCGCGCAGGGCCGGTGAATCCGGCCAGCGCCGCTGTGCCCACTGCTCCACGCGGTCCAGAGCGGTGTTGCGGCCCGCGCGGTCGCCGCGCTCGATCGCGGCGCGCGCCAACGTCAATTCCAGCTGCAGTGCATCGTCGGCGTTGCGCTTTTCGGCGGCCGTCAGCGGGCCGTTCTGGCGGCTCGGGGTGATGTCCACGAACGGTGCCAGCGTGGCCTGCCACCAGGGCTTGGCGGTGCTGCTGCCGGTCGTGCCGGTGATCTGCGAGGGCAGGCCCTGCAGCGCCCGGGCCACAGCATCCAGGCGCTGCAGCGACTGCACGCGCGGGCCGCTGCCCAGCGCATCCAGTGCCTCGCGCTCTTGCACCAGCGCCTGGCGCAGGTTCAGGCCGTCGGCGTCGGGCAGATCGGCCAGCGCGGTGGCGGCCTGTGCATACAGGCGGCGTGCGCCGTCCACGTCGTCGGCGTAGTTCAGGCGCTGCGCAGCCTGGGTCAGCAGCAGCTCGGCCTCATCGCGCTGCACCGCCTGGCGGCCCTGGTTGGCACTGTCGGCCAGCTTGGCCACGTTCTCTTCCAGCAGCGCGCTGCGCTGTGAGAGTCCCAGCATCTCGTCGCGCAGCACGCGGTTGGTGGTCGCCGCATCCTGCAGGCGCTGGCTGGTCGCGCGCTGGTCACGGCGCAGCGCATCCAGCGTGGCCTCCAGGCCCTTCAGCTGTACGGCCGTGGTCTGTGCCTGCGCTTCCTGTTCGCGCTGTTGCTGCTGCCAGACGTACCAGCCGGCATAGCCGCCCGCGCCGAGCACGACCACGGCGGCCAGCGGCAGCAGCCAGCGCACGGGTCGATGGGGCGGGGATGGCGGAGTATCGTTCATCGGGCTTCCTTGTCGGCAACGTCGCCGGTCGGGGGCCGGCAGGCCGCGTTGTGCACAGCATCACCGTTGCCGACGACAGCGGCAAGCGTGACCCACGTCCCTGTTCAGGTCGCTGCCGGGACGGTGAGCGTGGCGTGTGCGGCCGCCACCAGCTGCGCAGCGGTGGGGCCGGCGCTGCGTGTGATGCGCTGCAGGCCGAGCGCTTGCGCCTGTTCGCCGAGGCGGTCACTGGCAACCACCACGCGGGCAGACGCCCGCAGGCGCTGCTGCCCGGCCGGCGGAAGCTGTTGCCAGAAATGCTGCAGCGCTTCGCCACTGCTCACGGCCAGTACCCACGGCTGTGCTGAATGCGCCAATCGCGCCAGCGTTCGCGGGGGCAGTCGCAGCAGGCGACGCTTGTAGACGTCGGCACGTTCGATCGTGGCGCCCGCCGCCTGCAGCTGCGCGGCAATCAGGCCACGCCCGCCGGGCGCGGTCACCAGTCCGATGCGCAGGCCCTGTACGTCGGCCAGCACCGGCAGCGCCAGCAGGCCTTCACTGTCCATCCGCTGCGGCGCGTGCACCTCGGTGATGCCATGTGCCTGCAATGCGCGCGCAGTGCCTTCGCCCACGGTCAGCCACGGGCTGCGCTGCACGCCGGCCAGCGGCAGCAGGGACGCGGCTGCGGCAACGGCGGCCGGGCTGGTGAACACCACCCGGTCGCAGTTCAGCGCGCGTTGCAGCTGGCGCACCACAGCCGTGCCCTGCAGGCGCTGCAGGCGCCAGGGCGCCAGGGCCAGGACATTCCCGCCCAGCCCGGCAACGGCGCGGCGCAGCGCCACGTTCTGGCCCCGCGGGCGCAGCGAGATCAGGGTCCAGCGCGGGCCGGAACGGGTGGCGCCAGTGGGTATCGTATGGTCGACCATTGCCTGCATTATGCGGGCCCTTCGTTGTCGTGGTCGCTGCTCCGATGTCCGTTGATGCCCTGACTTCCTCGTTGGCCGCCCTGCAGGACGTGCTGGACTGCATGCCGGCGGTCCGCGCCATGCAGATCCAGCTCGACGGCTATGCCGATGGCGTGCTGCGCATCACCGCGCCGCTGGCGGCCAACGTCAACGACAAGGGCAACGCCTTCGGCGGCAGCCTGGCCTCGGTGCTGACCCTGTCCGGCTGGGCGCTGGTCAGCCTGCGCCTGCGCCTGGCCGGCCACGATGCCGAGGTCTATGTGGCCGACAGCAACCTGCGCTATCTGGCGCCGGTCTATGAGGACCTGCACGCCCACGCCGAAGCGGCCGAAGCCACCGGCTGGGACGCCTTCCTGAATACCTTCCGGCAGCGCCGCAAGGCCCGCATCAGCATCATCGCCACCCAGCCCGGTGCCGATGGCAAGCCCGCCGCCGAATTCAGCGGTCGCTTTGTTGCCTTCGCCAAAGGGTAGGATGGCAGGCTGACGTTCTGGGGAAACCACCGATGCGCCGCCTCATCCAGTTCCTGATGTATTCCCTGCTGCTGGCCAGTGCCGTGGCCTCGGCCGACGACCTCAGCCGCAAGCAGCGCAAGCTGCTGGAAGAGACCCAGATCGCCTACGGGGCGACCATCCGCTGGGGCAGCATGGACGATGCCATCGGCTACCTCGACCCCAAGCTGCGCAAGGAAAAGCCGCCGACCGAGTTCGAGCTCAACCGTTACGCGCAGCTGCGCGTGTCGTCCTATCGCGAGCGCAGCAGCGCCTCGCTGGACGGTGGCCTGGTCGAGCGCCGGGTCGAAATCGGGGTGATCAACCAGAACACCCAGGCCGAGCGCACCGTGGTCGTGGTCGAGCGCTGGCGCTGGGACCCGGAGGCCAAGCGCTGGTGGCAGACCGCCGGCCTGCCGGACCTGTGGAAGGGGCAGTGACGGGCCGCGTCCGGCTTGTGCGACAATCGGCGCCCGCTTAATCGACCCGTGACCTGAGTGAATTACGAAGAGTTGCTGGCCTTTGCAGGCCGAAACCCGATGCTGTCCGCGGCCCTGGTCGGCCTGACCGTGGCCATCATCGTCACCGAGATCCGCCGCCTGTTCCGGGGCTTCAAGGGCATCAAGCCCGCCGAACTGACCCAGCTGATGAACGCGGGCGGCACGGTGGTGGTCGACCTGTCGGCCAGCGGTGACTTCGAGAAGGGCCACATTGCCGGCAGCCGCAATGCCCAGGCCAGTGCCTTCGGCCCGGAAAACAAGCTGGTGGCCAATGCCAAGCAGTCGCCGGTGGTGCTGGTGTGCCGCAGCGGCAACGCCTCGGAAACCGCCGCCAAGGCGCTGAAGAAGGCCGGTTTCGAGAAGGTCTACGTGCTCGACGGCGGCATCCCCGCCTGGCAGCAGGCCGAGCTGCCGCTGGTCAAGGGCCGCAACTGATTGTCGCAGGTGGCGGATCCGGCCTTGTCTGGGCCGGGTCCCGCCCCCATCGCAGTAGTTCGACCATCGTTTTCATTGCATTCACCTGGAGTTACTGGAAATGTCCGAAGAGATCACCAACGGCGCCGCTGCGCCGGTCGATGCCGCTACCGGCCCCGCTTTCACCGTCGAGAAGATCTACGTCAAGGACGTCTCCTTCGAGTCGCCGAACGCACCGACCATCTTCAATGACCAGGTGCAGCCGGAGCTGCAGCTGAACCTGAACCAGCAGGTGCAGCGCCTGGGTGAGAACGCCTTCGAAGTCGTGCTGGCCGTGACCCTGACCTGCCAGGCCGGTGAGCGCACCGCCTACGTGGCCGAAGTGAAGCAGGCCGGCGTGTTCGGCCTGGTCGGCCTGGACCCGCAGTCGATCGACGTGCTGCTCGGCACCCAGTGCCCGAACATCCTGTTCCCCTACGTGCGCCAGCTGATCAGCGACCTGATCCAGGCCGGCGGCTTCCCGCCGTTCTTCCTGCAGCCGATCAACTTCGAAGGCCTGTACGCAGAAACCCTGCGCCAGCGCCAGGAGCAGGGCGACGCACCGTCGCTGGCTGACTCCGAGCCGGCCGGCAACGCCTGATTCCTGCCGCGACGTCACGGATGAGCACTCCCGCTGACAAGATCGCCGTGCTCGGCGCCGGTTCCTGGGGAACCGCGCTGGCCAGCCTGCTCGCACGGCACGGTCACCCGACCGTGCTGTGGGGGCGCGATGCTGCCGTGGTCGAGGCCATCGACCAGCGCCACGAGAATCCGCGTTACCTGCCGGGCATCCCGCTGCCGGACAGCCTGCGTGCTACCACCGACCTGGCGTCGGCGGTGGAAGGCGCGGCCTGGATCCTGGTGGTGACCCCCTCGCATGCCTTCGGCGAAACCGTGCGTGCGCTGGCGCCGCTGCGTCCTGCCGGTGCCGGCGTGGCCTGGGCCACCAAGGGCTTCGAACCCGGTTCGGGCCGCTTCCTGCATGAAGTGGCGCGCGAAGTGCTGGGTGAGGACGTGCCGTTGGCCGTCGTCACCGGGCCGTCGTTCGCCAAGGAAGTCACCCAGGGCCTGCCGACCGCGATCACCGTGCACGGCGACGTGCCCGAGTTCGCGCAGACGGTGGCCGAGGCGATGCATGGCCCGGCGTTCCGCGCCTACACCGGTGACGACATGGTCGGTGCCGAGCTGGGCGGCGCGATGAAGAACGTGCTGGCGGTGGCCACCGGCGTGGCCGATGGCATGCAGCTGGGCCTCAACGCCCGTGCCGGCCTGATCACCCGTGGTCTGAACGAGATGCTGCGCCTGGCCGCTGCGATCGGCGCCAAGCCGGAAACGCTGATGGGCCTGGCCGGCCTGGGCGATCTGGTGCTGACCTGCACCGGCGACCTGTCGCGCAACCGCCGCCTGGGCCTGGCCCTGGGCCGCGGCCAGACGCTGCAGGATGCCGTGCGCGAGATCGGCCAGGTGGTCGAGTCGGTGCAGACTGCCGACGAAGTGATGCGACAGGCGCGCCGTCATGGCATCGACCTGCCGATCTCCGACGGTGTGCGTGCCGTGCTGCATGGCGAGCAGACCCCGGAAGAAGGCTTGCGCGCACTGCTGGCGCGGGAACAGAAACCGGAGTATCCGGACACTCTGTTCAAGTGAATCGAAAAACCCCGGCCTGGTGCCGGGGTTTTTTGTGCGCGCCCCATCCACGCATGGCGTGGATCTACGACGGACCCCGCTTCTGGTAGCTGCCAACCTTGGTTGGCGCCCGGCGGCAGCAATCACCGCGCCCGCGGCGGCGCGCTGGTGTTGTCCATGTCCGAAAAGATCAACCACGGCCCATCGTCCACGCGCTTCAACGTGAGCGTGAACTTGCCGGTATCGCCCACGTTGTTGCCGTAGCTGTACGCACCGACGATGTAGCCCGTGTTGCCCTCCATCGAATACGCCAGCGCACGCAGCCGCAACGGGCTGCCGCCCTGGCCGGCATACGCGGCCTCGATCGCACTGCGGCCGCGCACCGGCGGCTGGTTGCTCTGCAGCACAAAGCCATCCTCGGCGAACAGCGCAGCCAGTGCCTTGGCATCACCCGTGCGCCACGCCTGCTCGTAGTCGCGCAGTACACGGTCCAGCGGTGCGGGCAGCGCGATATCGGGAAGCGGCTGTGCGGGCTCCGCGCCTTCTGCATCGTGGACATTTGCCGGCGATGCCATCAGCAGGGCACTGCAGAAGATCATGGCGAGTGGTGTACGGCGCATGCGTCCGGCTCCAGGCGATGACGGGAAGCTGCGAACGCATCCTGGCGCGGCGCTGGTTAGAATCACGCGGCCGCCGATTCGGCGGACGCAGCGCAGATCAGACAAGGACACGCGATGAAGACGCGAATCACAGGGATGGCGATGATGGCCGCGCTGCTGGCAGCCTGCGGACAGGCACCGGAGAAGACTGGCGGGACTGCACCTGCTGCGGCGCCAGCGCCGACCTCCGAAGCACCGGCCGCCACGGCCACGGTGGTCGAGAAGGAACCGTCCATCGAAGACAGCGTGGATCCCGCGGTGTGGGACAACGAAGGTGAACCGGAAGACCTGGGCGCCGGCGGCGAACTGACCTGCGCGGACAACCCGCTGGCGACCCACTTCTTCACCTTGGTGGGCGGCAACACCGTGGACGACTGTGGCCGCAAGGATCCGAAGGTGCTGGCCGCGTTCAACGCCCTGATGAAGAACACGGCCGCAGCCGAATCCAGCGACAAGGAGATTCCCTCGCTGCGCCAACGCCTGTTGAGCGGACCCAGTGGGCCCGGCGAGCTGCTGGTGCTGCAAGGCGAGCCATGGTGGTTCTACACCGCTTGCCAGGCCCACGACTGCCCCGGCACCGCGTTGGCGATGCTGTACTCACCCACGCAGGCGAAGATGGTCGGCCGTCTTACTGCGCGCTGCCGTGTGTGGTGGCTGGGCGAGCCGACGGCGGAACAGCGTGTGCAGATCGAACAGCGCCAGCCACTGCAGGATGCCGCGCTGAAGGAAGACAGCGCGCTTTGCGAGTGATGTGGCGCGCGCCGCAGCGCCGGGCCGTGCCCGGCGTTGCAGTGAGCGTTGTTCCCCGTGTCACCCTTCCGGGCGCATGCGTGCGCTGACCTGTGCGGTCAGCGACAGACTGGCCATCATCAGGCCCTCCATCACGCGGTCGCCCACGTACTCCTCGTCGGGACCGTTCTGGCGCACGCGCTCGGCAGCCAGCAGCATTTCCAGCGCCACGCGCAGGCCGGTCAATGCGCAATCCGCGTCGGCCAGCGCCATGCGGCGGCCCGGCATCTGATGACGTTCGGGCCAGGGTTGGCCGTCGGCGGCGGCGCCCTTGCCGATGCGGTCGAGGGTGGCGATGAAACCGAGAGGATCCTGCTGGTGCGGTGCTTCCGAAGGCGCGTCCGCGTTGGCGGGCACGTATTGCGTGCGTAGTCGGGAGGATTCGGGTGTGCTCATGGCAATGCTCCGTGCAGGACAGACGGCAGCCGCCACGCAAAGGTGGCGGGCGGAGACGTGGCTCGAAAACCGGGCGCTTGTTGAAACCGGCAGGCACAGGGCCTCCACGCTCCGCCCGCCATAGCCGGCAGACGGATTGCCCGCCGGCGCCACGAGGGGTGACGCCGACGGGCAAGCGTTGTTAAACAAGCGCACGGGTTTTCGAAGCCCGGCCATCCTTTTTCGATGGCACGTCATCTGTACGCGTGCTGCTGCGCGGTGCCAATCAGAACAGTTGCATTCAACGCTTGATCAAAGACGCTTTTGGCATTTTTGCACGCTGTTAAGCTGTCGCAGACGCAGGCGCCGCAACGGCCGTAGCGGCATGGGAATATGCGACATGGGTCGAAGTTGATGACGTGGCGTACGGGCACCCCACCAAGTCGATGACGACAGTGCGGGGCGAAGAACGCAATTCGACTCCCACACACTTTGATCTGTCAGTGCTCTTCGCGTCTCTCGTACCAGGCTTGTGTACGGTTCACGATCCGCACCACGGACAGCATGACCGGTACCTCGATCAGCACACCCACCACGGTGGCCAGCGCCGCTCCCGAGTGCACGCCGAACAGTCCCACCGCTGTGGCCACAGCCAGTTCGAAGAAGTTGCTCGCACCAATCAGCGCTGACGGGCCGGCCACGCAATGCGCCACGCCCAGACGGCGGTTCAGAAGGTAGGCCAGGCCCGAAGTGAAATAGACCTGGATCAGGATCGGCACCGCAATCAGCGCGATCACCAGCGGTTGCTTCACGATCTGCTGGCCCTGGAACCCGAACAGCAGCACCAGCGTCAGCAGCAGCGCGGACAGGGACAGCGGGCCCAGCCGTCGAAGCGCGCGCTGCAGGCCCGCCTCGCCGCTGCGCGAAAGCATCCAGCGCCGCAGCAACGCGGCCACCAGCACGGGCACCACGATGTAGAGGCCAACCGACAACAGCAGCGTGTCCCAGGGCACAGTGATCGCCGACAGGCCCAGCAGCAGCGCAACCACCGGCGCATACGCGACCACCATGATCGCGTCGTTCAAGGCCACCTGGCTCAGGGTGAAGTTGGCATCACCGCGGCACAGGTTGCTCCACACGAACACCATGGCGGTGCAGGGCGCGGCCGCCAGCAGGATCAAACCGGCGATGTAGCTGTCGATCTGTGCTGCGGGCAGCCAGTCCGCGAAGGCATGGCGCAGGAACAGCCAGCCCAGCAGCGCCATCGAGAACGGCTTCACGGCCCAGTTGATGAACAGTGTCACGCCGATGCCCTTCCAGTGCTGCTGCAACTGGCGCATCGCAGTGAAGTCGACCTTCAGCAGCATCGGGATGATCATCAGCCAGATCAGCACCGCAACCGGCAGGTTGACTTTGGCCACTTCGGCGGAGGCCAGCACCGCGAAGGCATCGGGCAGGACGTGGCCCAGCAGCGTGCCCATCGCAATGCACAGCACAACCCACAGCGTCAGGTGTCGCTCGAACAGGCTCATGGCAGTGGCACCGTCATTGTGCGCCGTCGGTCGGCAGCAGCTGGCCGATCCGGTCCAGCGCGTGCTGCAGCGCTTCGCGTTCGGACCACACCGATTCGGGCAGTGCGAGCAGCGCACGCAGGCGCGTTTTCACGATGGCATGGGCCAGTGCGAAGGCTGCGGCCTTGTCGGCATCGCTGCCTGCCACGGCGGCCGGATCAGGCAGGCCCCAGTGGCTGCGGATGAAGTCACCGAACACCACAGGGCAGGCTTCGGCAGCGGCCGCGTCACACACGGTGATCACCAGGTCCATCGGGGCTGCGTCCACGAACTCATCCCACGACTTGCTGCGCAGCCCTTCAATGGGCATTCCTTCGGCCTGCAACTGGGCGAGCGCGAAGGGATTGATCTGGCCAGTGGGCTGGCTGCCCGCACTGAATGCGCTGAAGTGATCGCCGCCCCAGGCGCGCAGGGTGGCTTCAGCCAGCACGCTGCGCGCGCTGTTGCCGGTGCAGAGGAACAAGACATTGCGGGTCATGTGGCTTCCGTGGTCAGTGAGTGGCTTGGACATGCACAGCGCGCTGGCCGGGCAGAGACTAGTGAACTCGGCAGAGCTGCGGATCGCCTCCGCTATCTGCGCGCGATCGCATCCGGCATAGCCGTGCCGCGCGAACCATGGGCCTGCCGACGTCGTCAGCAGCACCAGTTCCCAGACCTGCATGCGGCGGGCCATGTCCTCGGCCGCTGACAGCAACGCGCGCCCAAGGCCGGTATTGCGTTGGTCTTCGGACACCACCAGCGAGCGAAGCAGGGCCGACGCGCCGAAGATCTGCAATCCAACGGCACCCACGGGAACACCTTCGAGGTCTGCGACGAGAAACGCCACCTCGCTGCTTTCCAGATCGGCCACGGGCAACTGCGCCCGCTGCAGAAGGTCACGGATGGAGCACAGGTCGTCGCGCGTGCCTGCACGAATCACCGGGTCGGGTTTCATCTCAGCACCTGCATGCCGGTTCGCTCACCGCGCACCGCTCATCCGGGGAGCCCGCGCAGCAGTTGTGCGTCAGGTACTGGATCAAGCCGTTCATCGCATCGAAGTTGGCGCGGTAGCAGACGTGGCGGCCTTGGCTTTCGCTCTCCACCAGCCCGGCCTGCACCAGCTCCTTCAGGTGGAAGCTGAGCGTGGCGGGAGGCACCTGCAGGGCCGTGGCGATGTCGCCCGCCATGCGCCCTGCCGGGCCGGCCTCCACCAGCAGCCGGAAGGCAGCCAGACGGGTGGCATGGCCGAGGGCGGTCAGGGCAGCGATTGCATTCGACGTTTCCATATTTCTAGAATAATCGAATGAATAAGCAAATCACAAGCCTGGACCTGCCCAACCTGGTGGAATCGTCATTGCCCCAGCCCGATCATCACCAGCTCGCCGCGGCAGATCTGGGGCCGCCACGCATTCTCCTGCTCTACGGCTCGCTGCGGCCCCAGTCGTTCAGCCGCAAGCTGGTGCTGGAAGCCGAGCGGCTGCTGCGCCACCTGGGGTGCGAAACCCGGGTGTTCGATCCGCATGCGCTGCCGATGCTGGACAGCGTGGACAGGAATCACCCCGAAGTGCAGCGACTGCGCGAATGGTCACAGTGGTCGGAAGGGCAGGTCTGGGTCAGCCCCGAGCGGCATGGCACGGTCACCGGCGTGTTCAAGAACCAGATCGACTGGTTGCCGCTGGAAGATGGCAGCGTGCGGCCCACGCAGGGCAGGACGCTGGCGGTGATGCAGGTGAGTGGCGGCTCGCAGTCGTTCAACACCGTCAACACGTTGCGCGTGCTCGGCCGCTGGATGCGCATGCTGACCATCCCCAACCAGTCGTCGGTGGCCAAGGCCTGGCAGGAATTCGATGACGACGGCCGGATGAAACCCTCGCCGTACTACGATCGGGTGGTGGACGTGATGGAGGAACTGGTGAAGTTCACGCTGCTGACGCGGGGCCGGTCGGACTACCTGGTGGACCGCTACAGCGAGCGGAAGGGCGACGCGCACGCCGCGGCATTGGCGCGGGCTGCAGGGGCTACGGCTTCCTGAGTTCCAGCACGCGCGCTACCTGCTCGCGCGCTGCGCGCCCTTGCTGTTCTCGTCCTTTGCATCGCCACGGCTCTGCGCGAACGCGGGGAAGGTCTTTGCGATCGAATCCTTGTCCGGCAGGATGTAGAACACGCCGCCCTTCTGGAACGTGGATTGCACGATCTGTTCGTAGAAGCCGGGCGAAACGTTGATGCAGCCGTGGGTGACGCGGTTGTCGTCCGGCGTCGGCGTCGCCAGTCGTTCGGCGCGCTTTTCCTTCGGGCTGCCCGGTGGCAGCGGATGCATCGACACGGCGGAATCGTAGTCCACCCACAGCACGCGCCCGGCATCGTCGGAGGGGCCATAGGCGCCAATGAAGCGGCCCGCAGGCGTGGTGCGGTCGTGGCCGGGAATCGCGCTCAGGGCAAGCTTGGCGACGCCGGGTGCGGAATGATCGCCGATGGCCGAACCGAACAGCGCCGGCGCGGCGCCGCGCAGCTTGCCGTCGCCGCCGAAGACCAGGACCTGCGCGGCGGCCTTGTCCATGATCGCGAACGGATAACCCTGATTGTCCTTGCTGGCGACCACCCAGCCGGCCAGCTCGATCACTGTTTCGGAGACGCTCTGGTCGGGCGGAAGCTCATCAACGGCGGCCGCCGGTGGTGCGGGTGCGTCCTTGTCCTTGGCGTTGGCTACGCCGCTGCATGCAACGGCCAGTGCCACGGCCAGAGTGGCGTGCAGGGCGCGGTGTGCAGGGGAGGAGGAGGTACGAATGAGACGGCTCCTGGCAATGCAGATCTGAGGTGGAAGGACGCCAGTGGCCGGCGAGGGCCACTGGTTCCCGATACAGAGGTGGATCAATTCAAACAGTGAGGGAGCGATCAGCCGCGCGGCTTGCGTCCGACGGGTGCCCTTTCAAGCTGCTGCACGCGGCCTTCGATCTGGTCCAGGCGCTGGTTGGCCTGCTGTGCCGACTGGTTGGCGGACTCGGCACTCTGTGCAGCGCCCTGCACCTTTACATCGAGCTGATCGAGGCGCGAGTTGATGGTTGCGAACTCGTCCTTGTAGGTGGCACAAGCGCCAAGGCTCACGGTGGCGATGAGCGCGACAGCAAGTGCGCGGGCCGTCTTCATGTGTTGCGGGTTCAGGTTCATTGCACTCCCTCCTTCGTCTGGGGAAGCTGGAATATAGCGGCGTTTGTTCCCCACGCTGACAAGCGCTTTCAGCTGAAGTTGGAAGACGTGGAAGGGTTGTGAAATATGTTCGTCAGCGAAGCTTAACGAGTGAGATCAGGCGAGCTGATGTGCGCAGAGGCGACGGCCTTGCGGTTGCTCGAATCGCCCAATTCATCAGCCTGAAGACGGCCTCATTCTTTCCCGTTTTCCACTGGCCCACACGCCGGGCGCCATTCACTTGCGGCGAACAATGCCGGCGCACTTTCCGGACGCACCGCCAGCAGCGTGGCGACGGCACCGGCTTTATCATCGGCGCGGGCAACGTAGTCAGCGGCAATGCGGTAGCCGATCCAGTAGCCAAGATCGCCGCGGCGCGTTTCGTCGCCGGCTCCGTTGTAGAGCCATTGCGTCAGATCAGTACCGGCGCTGTCCCGGGCGAACTGGCGTTCCAGGGCGCATTCGCGGCCCTGCGTCCAACGACGCAGATGCGCGTTGGCCGGTTGCCCCGAGATCAGTTCGCCCACGTACTCGGCGCCGCCTTCAAGCAACGTCTGATAGAGCAGGGTCGGCTGCGCGACATCGACGCTCGCACCGGGCTGCTGCACGTGCACGTACTCATGGGCGATCAGGTGCACGAAACGATCGCCGATGTCGGGCTGCATCCAGTCGGCGTTGCACAGCGCCTCCAGTCCGATCACCACGCCGTCGGGCGTGGTGACACCGCCGCTGTTTCCCCGACCCACCAGCACGGTGACCGGTGGAAAACGTGCGGAGGGAAGCAGCGTGCCCAACCGATCGAGTGCCTTGGCAACCCGCTCGCGGATCTCCGGCAGCGCAGTCGCACAGGTACGGGCTTTGGCAAACAGCGCAGGTTTGTGCTGGATCGCATCTGCAAGACGATCCATCGAGCCGATACGGCTGTCAGTGAAGCTGCGTAGTGCATCCGTACCCGCATGCAGATAGCCGCGCTGCAGATCGTCGGCACTTGGCTTCCCTCCGCTTGCATCCAGCACGCTGAAGAAGCGCGCGACATCGTCGGTTTGAATCACGATGCGCCCGGAAGGGCGGGTACGTTCGGCTGCGTTGGCTACCTGCAGCATCATCGGCAGGGCGAAGAGCAGCAAAGCCCGCACTGTGCGCCGGGCATGAAGCGGAAACAGCAGTGACGCGATGGATGCGTGCGGCATGAGGAGTTCCCTGAACGCCAGCCTTATTTATACACCAGTCAGTTCAATATTCAGGGTCGATTAGACCCCCTAACGGATAATTCACACCTGTCGACCGCCTCCTCTCTCTCCCCCTCCCGGGAGGCGGCCGACGAAACCAAAATAATTAAAGGTGTGTCCCGATGAACAAGAATTCGCTGCTCGCCCTGGGTCTTCTGGCTGCCCTGCCGTTCGCTGCATCGGCAACCGATGGCCTGTCGTACAACTACGTTGAAGGCGGCTACGTGAACACCGATGCCAAGGGCGGCGACGCCGATGGCTGGAAGGTGAAGGGTTCCGTGGCGGTGCACCCGAACTTCCACATCTTCGGCGACTACAGCGCGCAGGAGACCGACAAGTTCAAGAACGACGTCGACCAGTGGCGCATCGGTGCCGGCTACAACTACGGCATCGCACCGAACACCGACCTGGTGGCCCGTGTCGCGTACCAGAAGTTCGACATGAAGCACGGCCTGGACTTCAACGGCTACTCGACCGAAGTCGGCGTGCGTACCGCGTTCAACCCGTACGTGGAAGGCTACGTGATGGCCGGCTACGAGGACTACGCCAAGAAGCATGGTATCAACCCGGACGGCGAGTTCTACGGCCGCGTCGGCGCCACCGCCAAGTTCAACCAGAACTGGGGCCTGAGTGGCGAAGTGAAGCTGGCCAAGGCCGGCGACCGCGAGTGGTTCGTGGGCCCGCGCTTCACCTGGTAACAAACGCCTGTCGTTAGAGCGTGTTGTGCTGGCGTGTGACTCTCTCTCTCTCTCTCCCACACGCCAACCGAAGCCCGGCCTCGCGCCGGGCTTCTTCTTTTCTGTGCATCCGGTAGAGTGCAGGGCCGCAGGGTGGTCCTGCAGAGCCTGGCGCGGCGGATTCCAGCGCAATCACGATCAAGGGACATGATGAAGATGAAGGCGATCACTGCTGTGGCAGCACTGCTGCTGCTGGGAACGGCGCAGGCGCGTTCGAGCGCCGAGTGGAATCTGAAAGGCGCCAACCGTTCGGAAGGCCGGGTTGTGCTGACCCTGGTGAGCAAGACGCCCGAACTGACACCAGCCAACCGGCAGGCGGCCGAACAGACCGCAACGCGCCAGTGTGCAACCTGGGGCCTTCCCGCTGCCGAACTGAACGGTGAGATCGAGCGTGCGTGCGATGGGCGCAGCCGTTTCGGCAAGTGCAAGCGGTGGCAGTTCACCATGCCCTTGCAGTGCAGTGCCGCGGTTTCACAGTGACGTCGTGTCGTTTGCCGCAGGGCATGGGGGTGCCCCGGCGAGGTGTTCGACTGGCTGCGCGAACGCGGTCTGCCAAGCGGTCGCTGCCAGCGTATCGCCCGGAGTGGGCCGCAGCAGTTCCATGTAGCGCAGGAATGCACGGTACTGCGCGCAGGACGGAACGAGAACTGCTCCGTCGCCGGTCAGGCGGTTCCGCTATGATCCCGGCACGTCGCCATTGACGATGCACCCGCCTCAAGCCAGCAGGAACTGCCGTGAATTCCCAGCCCGCACCGATCACCGCTCTCAACCACACGCTCGACAACGAGCCGCAGCAGATCACCGCGCCGCTCACCCATTCGGCGGCGTTCCTGGTGCTGAAGGTGAAGGATGACGAGGCGTCGATCGCCAAGGCACGCGAGGTGCTGGCCAGCACTGATGATCTGATCAAGAACACCGCCATCCGCGAGATCGAGCGCACTTTCACCTGCAACGTGGCCATCGGCCATCGCGTGTGGCAGCCGCTGGTGGGCTCCACGCCGCCACGCGAGCTGAAGCCGTTCCGCGAGATCAAGGGCGCGACCCACACCGCTGTGTCCACGCCTGGTGACCTGCTGTACCACATCCGCGCACGTACGATGGACCTGATCGTGGCGTTCGAGCGCAACCTGCTGATGGCCTTCGGTGATGCGGTCGAGGCGGTCGATGACGTGGCCGGCTTCCGCTACTTCGATGGCCGCGACCTGCTCGACTTCGTCGACGGCACCGCCAACCCGGAAGGGCTGTCGCTGCCGGAAGCCACCATTGTTGGTGAGGAAGACCCGGAGCATGCCGGCGGCAGCTACGTGGTGGTGCAGAAGTACCTGCACAACCTCGATGCCTGGCGCGCGCAGAAGACCGAGGCGCAGGAGGCGATCATCGGCCGCACCAAGCACGACAACATCGAGCTGGATGATGCGCCGGCCGATGCGCAGAAATCGCACAAGACGCTGTGCACCATCGAAGACGCTGACGGCGAGCACGAGATCCTGCGTGACAACATGCCGTTCGCCAACCCGGGCCGTGGCGAGTACGGCACCTACTTCATCGGCTACACGCGCCGCCTGTGGGTGATCGAGAAGATGCTCGAGCGCATGTTCATCGGCAATCCCGCGCCGCTGCACGACCGCATCCTCGACTTCTCCACCGCCACCACCGGCGTGACCTTCTTCGCGCCGTCGCGCAAGGTGCTGGCTGACCTGGGCGAGTGATCGCGGCTCCCGTCCTTGCGCATGCTACGGACCGCTCTGTTCCAGTAGATCCACGCCACGCGTGGATGGTGCGCACGCTGCCCGTAGCAGCCACGCATGGCGTGGCTCTACTGTGCCGCCATCCGCCTGTCATCTACCGCGCCGACCATGTCGTGCTGGATGGGAGTGCAGGAGGCGGGCGATGACCATGACCGGAAACAGGAGCGGCGCACGCCGCGGGTGGAAGCGGCTGGCAGCGTGGTTCGGTGCGCTGGCACTGGGGAGTGCCGCAGTGTCCGCACACGAAGCCCCTGCACACTGGATGGCCTACGCCACCGCCGTGGGTGGCCAACTGCAGCAGCGCCTGCAGCAGGAGCAGGACCCGCAGGCGCAGCGCGTGCTGGAATGGCTGCAGGCACATCCGGACACACCGACGCCGCTACCGGTAAGCCTGTGGATCGCCGCGGACGGCCGCATTTCGAAACTGGAATTCGACAGCCTGGGTGATGCCCAGGTCGATGCCGACCTGCGCGCGACGCTGCAGGCTGCGCCGTTGCAGGCGGCCCCACCGGCCGACATGCGCCAGCCGCTGCGTCTGGGTTTGGCCCTGAGCCCGTAGATCCACGCCATGCGTGGATGGCGCGCCGATTGCCCGCAACAGCCACGCATGGCGTGGCTCTACTGCGTTGCCACCTGCGGTTCGCGTGCGGCCGCGCTCCATGCGCGCAGGCCGAACACGGCCAGGCCGAGGAAGAACACGTACAGCGCGGCGGTCACATGCAGCGACTTGAACAGGTACGCACCCACATAGACCACGTCCACGGCGATCCATACCCACCAGCAGGCGACGTGGCGGCGCGCCTGCCACCACTGGCCGACCAGGCTCAGTGCGGTCAGCATCGCGTCCAGCCACGGCAGCGCGGCATCGGTGAAGGTGTGCATGCCGGCGCCCAGCATCACGCCGCCGCACAGGCCGATGGCCAGGTCACGCAAGAGCTTGCCGCGCGCCAGCGGCACGATGCGGATGCTGCCCTCATCGGCGGCGTGCTGGCGCCAGTTGAGCCAGCCATAGACCAGGAAGCCACCGAAGGCGACCTGCAGCAGGGTGTCCGAGTACAGCTTGGCCTCGGCGAACACCAGGCCATACAGCGTGACCGACAGCAGGCCCACCGGCCATGCAGACAACCGGCGGCGGGCCATCAGCCAGACGCCGAGGATGCTGCACAGCGCGGCGCTCCACTCGAGCATCACGCTGCTCACAGTGCGAACGTCACCGACAGGCGGGCCTGTCGTGGTGCACCGGGGAACAGGTAGTAGTCACCGCCGCTGCTGCCGGTATCACGCCAGTAGAAGCGGTTGAATAGGTTGTCCACCGACAGGTTCCAGGTCACCGCACGCTCGTGCAGGCGATGCTGGAAGCGCAGGCCAGCATCGAACACCGAGTAGTCCGGTGCGCGCACGCCGCCGTCGGCACGTGCCACGTTGGCACCGGCATAGCGCCAGCCGCCGGTGACATCCAGGCCCTGCACGAACGGCAGCGCGTAGGCCACGTGCACGCTGGCGCGTACCTTCGGCACGTTCACCAGCTGATGGCCTTCATAGGCTGGCGTGCCGGTGTCGCGCGCACGCGCCTGCAGCACGCTGGCGCTGGCCACGATCTGCAATGCATCCGTCAGCTGACCGTTGGCGGTCAGCTCCAGCCCGGTGTGGGTCTGCGTGCCTTCCTCGACGAAGGTGTAGCCCACGTCGCTGCTGTCGGGCTTGGCGTACTGGTACGGCTGCGAGATGCGGAACACGGCTGCGCCCAGCGTCAGCGCCTCGACCGGCACGTACTTCAGGCCCACTTCCAGCTGCCGCGACTGCACCGACGGCAGGAAGGTATCGGCATTGCTGGTCCAGAACGGCGCTTCCTGGCCCAGCGAAATGCCGCGCACGTAACTGGCGTAGGCGTTGAGCTGGTCGGTGGCTTTCCACACCACGGCGGTCTGTGGCAGGAAGCGCGACAGGCGGCTGTGGCGTTGCGGGGTGCCGCGCTTGTCATAGGCGCGCTCGTCCAGGCGGACGAAGCGGCCACCGGCCAGCCACTGCCAGTCGTCACCGAAGCTCATCCGGTCCAGCGCGAAGAACGCGGTCTGGCGGCTGTCCAGGCGTCGTGCGGATGGGCCCGGCATCTTCGGCGATGGCGCGAACACCGGCACCGGTGCCTCGTGGATGTTGCTGGTACCGACGTACTCGTTGACGCTCGGGCGCTTGTCCACGGTGCGGCGGAAGTAGTCGGCGCCGACGGTCAGCTGGTGACCGACGCTGCCGGTCTCGAAGCGGCCGCGCAGTTCGGCACGAGCCTGCTGGTTGCGGCGGGTGTCGTCCGGGCTGCGGTAGTCGTAGATGTCATAGTCGCCGTTGGGTGCGAAGTAGTTGCCCGGCACGCTGCCATCGGCACATTGTGCGGCGTAGTAGCAGCCGTAGGCGAAGGCGACGTTGTCATCGATCACCGAACGGCTATGGCCCACCGATACACGTGATTGCCAGGCGTCGTTGAAGTCGTAGGTATGCAGCGCGGTGATGTTGGTGCTGGCGATATCCACCGGGCGCTGCCACGGCTGGTAGCCGAGCAGATGCTCGCGGTCGACACCGCGCGGCAGGTCACGCGCGCCCAGCAGCTGGTAGCCGGACACCGAGCGCTGCGAGCTGGTCTGGTAGTTGGCATCCACTTCCAGCTTGCCGCGCTCGCCGATCAGCCAGTCGGCGGCCAGCGAGTAGAAGTTGCGGCGGCCATCGGCGTGCTCGACGTAGGAATGGCTGGAATCCCATGCGGCATTCAGGCGCACGCCGAAGCGCGGGGTGATCCAGTGGCCGACATCGACGGCAACGTAGCGCGAGCCTTCCGAATCGGTGCCGAGCGTGGCGGTGCGCACTTCGGCCGGACGCTTGCCGATGTAATTGATGATCCCGCCCGGCGCCATCACGCCTGCCGCCAGGCCGGCTTCACCCTTGAGGATCTCCACCGACTGCACGTTCTCCAGCGCCAGGCGTTGTTCGCCGGCGATGGACAGGCCGTTGAAGCGGTAGCCGGTGGCCGCGTCCAGGGCGAAGCCGCGGATGGCGATGTTCTGGTAGTAGCCCACCGGCGCATAGGCATCACCCAGCGAGGCATCATTGCTGGCCAGCTCGGACAGCGAACGTACCTGGCGGCGGTCGAGGTAATCGCGCTCGAGCACGTTCATCGACGCGGGCGTGTCCTTCCAGCTGCCGCCACCGAAGGCATTCACGCGCGAGGTATCGGCCTTCGGTTTGCCGGCCTGCACGCGCACCGCCGCCAGTTCAGTCGGCGAGCGCTCGGCGCCGGTGGCAGCCGCATCGGGGGACGCTTCGGCCTCGCTGGCGTGCAGCGGCAGCGCGGCGCAGAGTGCGAGGGAGAGCAGGGTGGGGCGCAGGCAGCGGTTCATTCGGTTCGTCTTCGGACAACAAGGGAGACGAAGCGACGGCGCGCAGGTGCACCGGCCCATGACGGGGGTGTGGCTGCGGCTCAAAGCTCCCTACGCCGGTGCAAACCGGATCAGGTTCCAAGGGACTCTCTCAGCCTGGCAGATCCAGGCACCCCCGCTTCAGGTGACCATTTCACTACAAATGGTACGGATTTGCGAGCGCCACCCAGGGTCAGATCCCTTTCCTGCGGAAAGGGATCTGACCCCAACGCTGC
>NZ_JBHHMJ010000856.1:0-943 GCF_042136455.1 Stenotrophomonas sp. 3diitr2024 | reverse complement strand
GCCGGCCGCTGGCCGGCGGGCCTTTCAGAACGGGCCCGGAGATGCCGGGCCCCGTTCGTTCAACCGATCTGTACCCACGCCGGCGCATGGTCGCTCGGACGTTCCCAGGTGCGCGGCTCGCGGTCGATGCCCGAAGCCACCGCACCGCTCTTCAGCGCATCGGAGACCAGGGTCAGGTCGATGCGCAGGCCCAGGTTGCGACGGAAGCCGGCGGCGCGGTAATCCCACCAGCTGAAGGTGCCCGCCTCGTCGTTGTGCAGGCGGAAGCCATCGTGCAGGCCCAGCTGCAGCAGCTTGTTCAATGCGCCGCGCTCGGCGGTGGAGGTCAGGATGTGGTTGTCGTTCCACACCTCCGGGTCGTGCACGTCGCGTGCGTCCGGGGCAATGTTGAAGTCCCCCATCACGATCAGCTTCGGGTGGCGCTGCAGTTCTTCGGCGATCCAGGCATGCACCGCCTCAAGCCAGCGTAACTTGTACTCGTACTTGTCGGTACCGATGTCCTGGCCGTTGACCACGTACAGGTTGATTACCCGCAGGTCGCCGAAGGTACCGGCGATGACGCGCTTCTGCTCGTCCTCGAAGCCGGGAATGCCGATCTGCACGTCCTGTGCAGGCTCACGCGACAGCAGCGCAACGCCGTTGTAGGTCTTCTGGCCGGCGAACACGCTGCGGTAGCCGGCAGCGATCAGCGCAGAGTCGGGGAACTTGTGGTCCTCCAGCTTGGTTTCCTGGATACCGACGATGTCCGGGCCGAACGCCTTGAGCCACTGTTCCAGGTGCGGCAGGCGGACATTGAGCGAATTGACGTTCCACGAGGCGATTTTCATGCGGGCATTCTACCCGGGTGGGCTTTGGTAGACGCCAACCTGGGTTGGCGCATGGCCGCCCCCGTGCCAACCAAGGTTTGCACCCACCGGTAGTGCCGGCCGCTGGCCGGCAACCC
>NZ_JBHHMJ010000855.1:0-3292 GCF_042136455.1 Stenotrophomonas sp. 3diitr2024 | reverse complement strand
CCGCCGCCTGCAGGTACCGCGGCGCTCAGCGCCGCGCAGCACCGACGAGAGCCCATGGTTGTCGGTATCGCTGGTGGCAGGGGACGCCCCGGCCGCCGCCGCGCGCGACTGAGCAGCGGCGGCCAGTGCGCGCTGTCCTCGTCATCCTCGCGGCTGCCTTCGCTCCGCGTCGCACCGCAGGTGCACGCGCATACGCGCGCATCGGAGCCTCCCTGCCAGGGCAGCAGAGGACAGCGCCCGCGCCGGATCAGCGCGCGTGTGGCTTCAACCGCAGATAGACCTGCTTGCGCACCTGGGCGACCACCTCGCCGCTTTCGTCGACGACGTCGTTGCTGAACCAGCGCAGCACCTTCTCGCCGCCCGCCGCTTCGGCACGCAGTTCGGACAGCAGCGCATCGTCGATGCGGAACGAGGTGCGCACCGTGCCCCGGCCAGGCTTGAGGAAATCGATCGCACCGGCCCGGTCCCACACGTAGTAGTCACGGCCGAGGATGTGCAGCAGGCCCAGCATCCAGAACGGGTCGGTCATCGCGAACAGGCTGCCGCCGAAATGCGTGCCGACGTAGTTGCGGTTCCACGGCCGCAGCCGCAGCTCGACGTCGATCTGCCGGTAATCGGGCGTGATGCGGGTGACATGGATGCCGGTGAACAGGAACGGTGGCCACAGGTTGATGCCGAAGCGGAACAGGCGGGCGTTCATGCGGGTCCGGGGCGCAAGGCGAGGTGCCCAGTCTAACCATTCGCATGCGTATGTTGCACCCCGGGCGTGTGTCCAACGGCGGCGTGCATGTCCTCCTCATGGGCCGTCGATCATGTACCCGTCGCGGCCGTTGGCCTTGGCCTGATAAAGGGCGGTGTCGGCGCCTTCCACGAAATGGTGGGGCTGCAGTTCGCCGTCGGGCACGCGGGTGAATACGCCGATGGTGAGCGTGACGGTATCGTCGCTGCCATCGCCCGGCGCCGGCAATGCGCGCACGCAGGCAATCAGGTCCTCAATCACCTGGCGTGCGCCTTCGGCCGGTGTATCCGGCAGCACCAGCGCGAATTCGTCGCCACCGTAGCGTGCCGCCATGTCGCGCGGGCGGCGCGCATGGGCGCCGATCAGGCGGGCGACATCACGCAGCACGCGGTCGCCCACCTGGTGCCCGTGGCGATCGTTATGGCGCTTGAAGTGGTCGACGTCGATCAACGCCAGGCTCAATGGCTTGCCGCTGCGCCGCGCTGCATCGCATTCCTGCTGCAGCGACTGCTCGAAGCGGAGGCGGTTGCCCAGGCCGGTAAGGGCGTCGCGGTTGGCCTGGCGGTGCCAGGCCGAGATCCGCCACACCGCCCAGACCAGCAGTGCCAGCGTCACGCCCAGCATCGCGCTGGCCGGCGCCCACCACAGGTCGCTCGTGCGCAGCAGCAGCCAGCTCAGCAGGGCAGGCATCGGCAACGAACACAGCGCGACCAGCCAGGGCAGGCGCAGGCCGAGCAGGATCACGCACAGCGCCACCAGCACACCGCTGATGGCGTGCTGCCAGGCATGCGGTAGAACATCGATCTGCTTGTGCTGCAGCAGCATCGAGGTGATGTTGGCCTGGTACTCGCTGCCGCTCATCCAGAACTCGCGGGTGGTCGGGGTCAGCAGGCGGGGCGCGATGCCGCTGGCCGTCATGCCAACTACGATGCGGCGGCCATGCAGCATCGCCATGTCCACGTGGCCATCGAGAACGTCCGCATAGGACACCTGTGGCAGCCGCTCGGGGGGGCCGGCGTAGCGCACGCGAACGTAATCGTCGCGACGCCATTGATAGGGCGAGCCCAGTTCCGGGTCGGGATCGGGCAGGCCACGTACGGCACCGGCAGGCAGGTCGGCCAGTGCCAGGCCCAGTGCCGGCCAGTGCGGCTGGCCGATACCTGCGTGCAGATAGACGCCACGGGCGACGCCGTCGCCATCCACCTCGACATCGGTGTGGCCAATGGCGGCAGCACTGGCAGCGATCTGTGGGATCGGCAGCATTTCCTCGGCCATGCGGTCGCCGGCCGCCGGTGCGGCCAGCACCGGCAGCACCACCCGGCCATTGCGTCGGATGGCGGCCGCCAGCTGATCATCCTGTCGGCTGTCACGGCGATCCGGTTCGGACAGCATCAGGTCCAGCGCGACGCGTTCGGCGCCGGCATCGGTCAGGCGGTCAAGCAGGCGTGCATGCACCGAGCGTGGCCAGGGCCACTGGCCGATGCGCTGCAGGCTGCCTTCGTCGATGGCGACGATCAGCACGCTGGGATCGGGGCGGTACTCCCAGTTGCCGACCAGCGCATCATAGGCCGCCTCGTCCTGCCGCCACAGCCATTGTCCCTGGCTGGCCACGATGGTCAGCACGCCGGCCAGCAGGGCCAGCAGGATCCGCTTCGACCATGGCAGCGGCGAGCGCCTCACAACAACAACCAGAGCAGCAGGGCACCGCCACCCGCGCCGTAGCACAGGCGGCACGGCAGCCGGACCTGCTGGGCAGGCGAGAACGCGCTGGCGTGGCCGTCATCGTCGATGTACTGCACGCGTACATGCAGGGTGCCGCTCCACGGGCGCTTGAAGCTCACCTGCGGCTGATCCACGGTTTCGTCGACCAGCGGTGCCTTGAAGTCGCCGCGGCGATCCACCTGCACCCGGTAGCGTTGGCCTTCGCTGCCGGCCTGCCAGCGCAGCGTCAGCTCGCCGTGTGCGGCCTCGGGCGGTTGCAGTGCCGGGTCCACTGGTTCATTGCTCAGCTGCAGCGGCAACGCCTGGCCATAGCGGCCCTGTCGGCCTTCGCCATCGCGCGAAGCCACGCGCCAGTAGTACTGGCCGGGCGGCAGCGGTCGCGTCAGGCGCAGGTCGGTCGCATGGGTGGCCTGCTCCTGCAGGGGCTGCAGGAAGCTGGGCTCGGTGGCGATCTGCAGGACGCTGCTGCGCGCACCGGGGGCCTGGCTCCAGCGGAAACGCGGGCGGTCGCTGTTGATCGTCTGCCCATGCAGCGGCGATACGGTCAGTGGCGGTGGTGGCTGGTCACCGAGCTCGAAATCGGCGCTGGCATCCAGGCCTTCGACCCCCTGGGCGTCGACCGCGCGCAACAGGATGCGCAGCTGGCCAGGCGGCAGGTCGCCGATCGCCAGCCGGGTGTCGGCGGTGGTGGCGGCGAACAGGAGGATTTCCGGCGTTGCCGCCTGCACCACTTCCACCCGGTAATGATCGGCGCCATTGACCGGTTCCCAGGCAAGCAGGGTCGGCAGCGGCGCCAGGCGCAGCGCGTCATTGCGCAGCGCCGGCGCCGGC
>NZ_JBHHMJ010000854.1:0-316 GCF_042136455.1 Stenotrophomonas sp. 3diitr2024 | reverse complement strand
GGTCCAGAACGGATTGCCGAAGCGGCCGCCGCGCACCGTCACCCAGTCGGCCGGGCTGTAGGCCAGCCAAGCCTGGTCCAGCCACACGTCCTTCTTGCTCAGGCCACCACCCAGCTGCCGCACCAGCATGACGCCACCCTGGCCTTCCTGACCCTGGCGCTGGCGTTCGTCATCCTCACCGGCTACACCTCGATCAACGCGGTGGTGAAGGAGGGATCGATGTTCGCGAGAGTGGGCGGCGGCGACCATCAGGGAACGTCGTTGTCCGCGCGGCTGATTTTCTGCGTTTTGCCTCGGACGAATACCTGACCTGCCC
>NZ_JBHHMJ010000853.1:0-357 GCF_042136455.1 Stenotrophomonas sp. 3diitr2024 | reverse complement strand
GGCCTGCGGCTTTCGTCTTCCTCGTCGGTGATGTTGATGCCGCCAGTGAAGGCCAGGCGGCCATCGACAATCACCAGCTTGCGGTGCGTGCGCAGGTTCAGCCACGGGCGCTTGAACGCCGCTTAGTCACTATAGATGCCTCCGTCATCACTGAGCAAACGGAGGGTTACGATGATCACAGTACGCATCGGATCCTGCGCCAGTGGTTCGTTTGCGCGACTCCCGACAGCGTGGAGGTCAGCGTGGCTGATGACGGCCCAGGGGTGGCTCCGGCGCTGCGCACCCAGCTGTTCCAGGCACCGGCCGCGCTGGGCGCGCGGCGCGGCGAGAACGGCGGATTGGGGCTGTTGATCGTGC
>NZ_JBHHMJ010000852.1:0-348 GCF_042136455.1 Stenotrophomonas sp. 3diitr2024 | reverse complement strand
GGTCCAGCGCATCGGCGCGCAGGCCGTCGATGGAGATCAGCAGCAGCTTCGGCGGTGCCGCCGCAGCGATGGAAGTGGGAACAGAGGCGGAAGGGGCGGGGGCGGTGGTGCAGGCGGCCAAGGGCAGCAGCAGCGCCAGCGCGTCTTCCGGCTTGCGGATGATGTGGATGTCGAAGTGATCCACCCACCAGCCGCTGGGGGCATCCGGCACCACGTGCCAGTAGTCGAAGGGCTGGTGGAAGACAGCTATGCGCAGGTGGGTGACCTGGCCGAAACGCTGACCCTGCTGTTGGACGACCCACCACACCCTTCGCCTGACCGGCCCCTGGCCGAATGGATCGAACAGCA
>NZ_JBHHMJ010000851.1:0-836 GCF_042136455.1 Stenotrophomonas sp. 3diitr2024 | reverse complement strand
TCTACATGTTCTTTTGTTGAGATGCCGAATCCAGCGACTACTGGTAAGTTGACGTGTGATTTTACTTTTTCTAAGTAACTATGAATCTCCTCTTTAAAGTTTTGACGTACTCCCGTTACGCCCGCTACTGTAACAGCATAAACGAACCCTTCTGATTCACTCGTAATTTTTTCAATTCTTTCAATAGGACTCGTTACGGTAACGAGTGGAATGAGCGCAATGTTTGCCTCTCGAAGTAACGGCGCAATAATATTTTGTTCTTCATACGGTAAGTCCGGAACGATGATGCCGTCTACACCTGCTTCTATACAGTTCTCGATGAATCTCTCTTTTCCGAATGCAAGTACCGGATTTAAATATGTCATAAGAACAAAGGGCATTTGTACTTCTTTCCTTACCTCTGCTAACGCTTGAAAAATGCCTTTTAATGTTACGCCGCTCTCTAGCGCTCGCTTTCCTGCTCTTTGAATCGTTGGGCCATCTGCGACTGGATCTGAAAACGGAATACCAATTTCAACGATGCTTGCTCCAGCCTCATCTAGAAAACGAATTCTTTCTTTTAATTTTTCAAGGCCACCATCTCCGCCCATTACGTACGGAATAAATGCTTTCTTGCCATTTTCAAACGCTGCTTTAATTTTTTCTACTCCCATTTTTTACACCTCTTCCATATAACGTTTTATACTCTCTACATCTTTATCACCACGGCCAGATGCAGCCATCCCTGGCGGGTGGGGACATACGTGATATCCCCGACCCACGCCGTCGGTCCGGTTCCGGGGGCAAATTGCCGATCCAGCAGGTTGGGGGCGAGCTGAGATGAGCCGCCGGAGGAC
>NZ_JBHHMJ010000850.1:0-8332 GCF_042136455.1 Stenotrophomonas sp. 3diitr2024 | reverse complement strand
CCTGCTACAGCGGCCTGGGCCTGACCCGTGGCGGCCCGTCGTCGTCGTCGTTCCTGCGCGAGAACGCGCGTCGCAGCGCGCGGCAGATGCTGACCGCCGGTGGTGCCGACCAGCAGGTGGCCGATGCCGGCCCCAACGGCCACTCGGTGTTCACCTGGGTGCTGCTGCAGGCGCTGGCCGGCAAGGGTGACCTCAACGGCGACGGCCTGATCACCGGTACCGAGCTGGCCGCCTACGTGGCGCCGGCCGTATCGGCGGTCTCGCACCAGACCCCGGCCTTCGGCAGCCTGCCCGGTTCGCAGGGCGGCGAGTTCGTGTTCCAGGTGCCGGACAGCCAGGAATTCCTCAATGCCGATACGCGCCAGCTGACCGCCGATGCGATCGCGCTGAACAACAAGGTGGAGGCCGCCAGCGAGGCCAAGGGCAGCCAGGCACCGGTGACGGTGGCTGACCTGCAGGGCGGCAAGGCCAAGCTGGTAGTGCCCTCCGCCGGACCGGCGTCCGACCGCCAGCGCGCGCAGCAGGCCAACGACCGTGGCCTGCAGCTGTATCGCGAGAAGCAGTACGACGAGGCAGCCGCGCAGTTCACCGAAGCGCTGAAGCTGCGTCCGGACTTTGCCCAGGCCGCCAACAACCTCGGCTTCGTCTACTACCGACAGCAGCGCTACGCTGAAGCCGCACGCTGGCTGGAGAACACGCTGAAGATCGATCCGTCGCGTGCGGTGGCCTATCTCAACCTGGGCGATGCCTACTTCAACGCCGGCGACAAGGCCAAGGCGAAGCAGGCCTACACGACCTACCTGGCGCTGCAGCCGCAGGGCAGTGGTGCCGCGCAGGCACGCGCGCAGCTGGAGAAACTCTGAACCATGAACGACGCGATCCGTACCGACACCATCGTGGCCATCGCCAGCGCTCCGGGCGCTGGCGGTGTCGGCCTTCTGCGCCTGTCCGGTTCGCGCGCTGCGGCGATCGCCCGCGCGCTGGGTGCACCTGCACTGCGCCCGCGCCATGCACACTATGCGCGCCTGCGCGACGCCGATGGCGACGTCATCGACGATGGCATCGTGCTGTGGTTCCCGGCGCCGAACAGCTTCACCGGCGAAGAGGTGGTGGAACTGCAGGGGCACGGCAGCCCGGTACTGCTGCAGCAACTGGTCGCGCGCTGCATTGCGCTCGGTGCGCGCCAGGCGCGGCCGGGTGAGTTCAGCGAACGCGCGTTCCTCAACGGCAAGCTCGATCTGGCCCAGGCCGAGGCCATCGCCGACCTGATCGCGGCCGGCGACAACCGCGCCGCACGCGCCGCGCGACGTTCGCTGGATGGTGTGTTCTCGCGGCGCATCGACGCCGTGGTCGAGCAACTGGTGCTGTTGCGCATCCACGTGGAAGCAGCCATCGACTTCGCCGACGAACCGCTGGATACCCTCGGCGGTGCGCAGGTGCGGCGTGGGCTGGAGCAGGCGCGCAGTGATCTGGCCCTGCTGCGCCGCGACGCCGAACGCGGCCGTCGCCTGCGCGATGGCCTGCACGCGGTGCTGATCGGTCCGCCGAACGCCGGCAAGAGTTCACTGCTCAATGCGCTGGCCGGCAGCGAGCGCGCCATCGTTACCGACATCGCCGGCACCACCCGCGACACGCTGCGCGAGACCATCCGCCTGGATGGCCTGGAGCTGACCCTGGTCGACACCGCCGGCCTGCGCGACGGTGGCGATGCCATCGAACGCGAAGGCATGCGCCGCGCGCACGTGGAAATCGAGCGCACCGACCTGGCGTTGATCGTGCTGGATGCGCGCGATCCGGCGGCCGGGCAGGCGGCGTTGGGTGACGCCGTTGCAGCGGTGCCGCACAAGATCTACATCCACAACAAGTCGGACCTGCTCGGTGTGCTGCCGGCGCTGGACGACCCGGACCGCGTGTTCGTTTCGGCAGCCACCGGCGCCGGGCTGGACGACCTGCATGCGCGCCTGCGTTCGATTGCCTCGGCCGGGGCAGGGGAGCAGGTGGATGGCGAGTTCTCCGCGCGCACGCGCCATGTGGACGCGATCGAGCGAGCGCAGGAACACGCGCAGCGCGCCGATGGCGAACTGGCGCATGAGCACCTGGAACTGGCCGCCGAGGAATTGCGGCTGGCCCATGACGCACTGGGCGAGATCACCGGGCAGATGAGTGCGGATGATCTGCTGGGAAGGATCTTCTCGAGCTTCTGCATCGGCAAGTAACTGCAGAGCCGAGCCCGTGCTCGGCTCTACAGGTGCAGGCTTCCCCCACCTGTCACATTGCCGCCGCATACTGACAGCCATCACATACCGCTTGGGGAAGTCGCAGTGAAGTCGTGGGGTTGTGCGTTGCTGTTGTTGCTGGCCGTGGCACCATCGGTGGCCATGAGTGCTGAATCCTCCACCCCGGCCGCACCCAAGGTGTCGGTCTATGGTCATCGCGGCGCAAGCGCACTGCTGCCCGAGCACACCCTGGCGTCGTACGCGCAGGCGATCGCCGATGGCGCCGACTACATCGAACCGGACCTGGTGATGACCAGGGACGGGGTGATGGTGGCCCGCCACGAGAACGAGATCGGCGGCACCACCGACGTCGCCTCGCATCCGGAGTTCGCCAGCCGCCGCACGAGCAAGGTGATCGACGGTCAGAAGGTCGACGGCTGGTTCACCGAAGACTTCACCCTGGCCGAGCTGAAGACCCTGTACGCGCGTGAGCGCCTGCCGGAGCTGCGCAGTACTGCCTACGACGGCCAGTTCCGCATCGCCAGCCTGGACGAGATCCTGGCCTTCCTGGTGCAGCAGGCCGGGCGTGCCAACCGCGGCATCGGCCTGGTGCCGGAGATCAAGCACCCGACCTACTTCCAGTCCATCGGCCTGCCAATGGAAGACAAGCTGCTGGCCGCACTGCGTGGCAACGCGTACACCAATGTCGGCCCGATCACGATCCAGTCGTTCGAGACCGCCAACCTGCGCTACCTGCGCGGCAGGATCGGCCGGGGCAGCAACATCCGGCTGCTGCAGCTGCTGTGGAAGGGCGATACCCAGCCGGCCGACATCGTCAAGGCCGGCGGCGCGCTGACCTATGCGCAGATGATGACCCCGGCCGGCCTGAAGGACATTGCCGGCTACGCCGATGGTATCGGCCCCGAGCTGCGTTCGATCATTCCACTGGATGCCAAGGGGGCGCTGGGCACGCCGACCTCTCTGGTACGTGATGCGCACGCCGCTGGCCTGATGGTGATTCCGTACACCTTCCGCCCGGAAAACCACTTCCAGCCCAGCAACCTGCGCAAGGGTGCCGACAGCGCGCGCAATGCCGAGGGATCGATCGCCGAGATGCGGGCTTACCTGGCGACGGGCATCGATGCGTTCTTCACCGATGACCCGGCGCTCGGCCGGCAAGCGGTGGACGGGATGGGCGCGGCGGGGAACTGAGCGATCAACGCGCCGGGCATGGCCCGGCGCTACCCGGGGGCCGGTGTGCTCTGGTAGGTGCCAACCTTGGTTGGCACACAACAACCGCGCCGACCAAGGTCGGCCACTACCGATTCATGAGGTTGCCGGCCAGCGGCCGGCACCACCCTCACCTCAACCGCGCGGTTCGTCCGGGCGGCGGAACGGGATCACCACGTAGTCCTGGCCCTCGCGCGGCTGCCACAGTACCGGCACGCGCTGCGGTGACGGCGGCTCCAGCTCGTCGTCGGACAGCGGCTCGGCCTCGTCTTCTTCGTCTTCCCAGCTGTAGCGCTGGCGCGGTGGCAGTGGGTCGGCGTTGCGGAACAGCAGCGCGGCGATGATGCCGGCGAAGGCGCCGCCCATGTGCGACTGCCAGGACACACCATCGGCGTGCGGCAGGATGGTCATCAGCATGCCGCCGTAGAACAGCATGCCGATCAGACCGGTGGCGATCGCCGCACGGTCGCGGCGCAGCAGGCCGAGGCTGGCCAGCAGGAACATCAGGCCGTGGGTCACGCCACTGGCGCCCAGGTGCACGCTGCCCGGGCTGCCCAGCATCCACGCGCCGAGGCCCGAACCCAGCCACAGCAGGGGCAGCGCGCGTACGGTGGCCTTCGGATACACGCTGCCGGCGAGCGTGCCGAGGATCAGGATGGCGATGCTGTTGGCGGCGATATGCTCGACCGAGGCATGCAGCATCGGGCCGCCGATCAGGCCGAGCAGGCCCTTGGCTTCCAGCGGTGCGACCGCCCACGGTCGCCAGTCGAACGTGCCCTGCAGGGCGAACACGGCCACCAGCACCAGCACGGCGGCCAGGCTGACATTGAACGCCCGCAGGATGCGCGAGCGATCATTGCGGGGGGCCGGCACGTCGCCGGCGGGCAGGGGCGCGTTGTTGTCCATACCTCACCAATGGCGGTGACTGGCGCGAAACCAAGGCCACCGTAACGGGAGAGTGGAGGCGGCCGGCGGGACAATCCCACCGGCCGCGCCGTTCAATGGATCAGGCTCAGGCCTGGCCTTCGCCTTCCTTCGGCGGGTACTTCAGGCTCAGCACCACGGTGGCGGCGATGATCACCGCGACCACGCCCAGCGAGACCGGGGTCGGGATCTTGAACAGGTCGATGATCATCATCTTGATGCCGATGAAGCCCAACACCAGTGCCAGGCCGTACGGCAGCAGGTGGAAGCGGTCGGCCATGCCGGCCAGCAGGAAGAACATCGCGCGCAGGCCCAGCACCGCGAACACGTTGGAGGTGAGCACGATGAACGGGTCAGTGGTGATCGCGAAGATCGCCGGGATGCTGTCCACGGCGAAGATCACGTCGGTGACCGCGATCAGGATCAGCACGGCGAACAGCGGGGTGAACCAGCGCACGCCATCACGCTTCACGCTCAGCGCGTTGCCGGCGTAGTCCGGCAGCAGGCGCAGGTGCTTGCGCATCCAGCGCAGGGCCGGGTTGGTCTCCAGGTCCGGCTCCTGGCCGGCGGCGAACCACATCTTCCAACCGGTGAACAGCAGGAAGGCGCCGAACACGTAGAGCAGCCAATGGAACTGGCTGATCAGCACGCTACCGGCGAAGATCATGATCGTACGCAGCACGATCGCACCCAGGATGCCGATGATCAGCACCTTCTGGCGCTGCTCTTCCGGCACCGCGAAGTAGCTCATGATCATCAGGAAGACAAAGATGTTGTCGACCGCCAGCGCCTTTTCGACCAGATAACCGGTCAGGAACTCGAGGCCGACCTTGTTGGCCACGACCTGGCCGGCGGTCTCATTCAGGTAGTACCAGAGGCCGGCGTTGAACAGCAGGGCCAGCGCGACCCAGCCGATGGACCACCACAGGGCCTCCTTGAAGGTGACCTTGTGCGGTCCACCATGGCGCATCAACACGAGGTCGACCAGCAGGGCGATGACCACCACCGCTGCGAAGCCGCCCCACAACCACACGTTACCGATCGTCTGCATTGGGAATGTCCGTTGGAAAGATGAATGCCAGGCCGGACGGCGAGGATCTGCAACGGAGGATCGGGAGGGGATCCAGGGACAGAGCTTCGCCAGTACGGCGAAGGTCTCGCTCGCAGTTCCAGTCGGCTGGAACTGCCGTTGCACCGGAGCCTGCGGGCTCGAAATGACGGCGACAACGTCTGGGAGCTACTCCCCTTCTGGCGCCGATTCTGCCGTCTGGCCGGGGCGCCGTCAAATGCCCCTGCACTGGGGTCGGAGCCCCTGCGGGGATCTGACCCCGGCGCCCGGTTTACAATGGGTGGATGAATACCCCCCTTCCCGTTGTCCGCCTCAAGAATGCGTGGCGCTCCAGCCACCCGTGGATCTTCCAGAAACTGGTCGAGAAGCCGACCGTCCGGCCCAAGCCCGGTTCCATCGTCGACGTGGTCGGCATCGATGGCGAGTTCATTGGCCGCGGGTTCTACAACGGGCACTCGCGCATTGCCGTGCGCATCCTTGAAACCGACCAGAACGTACCGGTGGATGCCGGCTGGTTCTCGCGCAAGATCGCCCAGGCAGTGTCGCTGCGCCGTGAGGTGCTCAAGCTCGACGTGGTGTCCGACGCCTGGCGTGTCGTGCACAGCGAAGGTGACGGCCTGTCCGGCCTGGTGGTGGACCGCTACGGCGACCTGGTGGTGGTCGAGTTCTTCGCCGCCGGCATGTTCCGCCACCGCGAATGGATCTACGATGCGCTGCGCGAGCAGTTCCCCGGCTGCCGCTTCCACAGCTTCGCCGACGAGCACGTGCAGAAGCAGGAAAGCTTCGACTTCCACGGCAACACCACCACCGAAGCGTCGGTGATCACCGAGTACGGCATCAAGTTCCGCGCCGACCCGGCCGGTGCGCACAAGACCGGTTTCTTCGCCGACCAGCGCGAGAACCGTGAGTGGCTGAGCCAGCAGGTGGAAGGCAAGAGCGTGCTCGACCTGTGCTGCAACACCGGCGGTTTTGCCGTGTACGCGGCGGCGCGTGGTGCTTCGGAGGTGATCGGCATCGACATCGACGAGGACGTGATCCAGATCGCCAAGGGCAATTCGCGCCTGAACAACGTGCGCCCGAAGTTCATCCAGTCCGATATCTTCCCGTGGCTGCGCGACGCCGCCAACCGTGGCGAGCAGTACGACGTGGTGATCCTGGACCCGGCGAAGATGACCCGCGACCGCGACCAGGTCATCACCGCGCTGAAGAAGTACCTGGACATGAACAAGCTGGCGCTGGGCGTGGTGAAGCCGGGCGGCCTGTTCGCCACGTTCTCCTGCACCGGCCTGGTGGCCGAGGACCAGTTCCTCGACATGCTGCGCCGCGCGGCCTATTTCTCCGGCCGCACGATCCAGATCCTGAAGGTGGCCGGCGCCGGTCCGGACCATCCGTTCATGGCCCACGTGCAGGAATCGCGTTACCTCAAGGCCGTGTTCTGCCGCGTGGTGGACTGATTCCTGCCAGTTGAGTCGAGCTGTGCTCGACTCGCCGTACCTGATCAGTCGAGCGCGGCCCGGCTCTACAAATCCGAGGGCCGCAGCGCTATGGTCGGGCTCTTCCCAATGCCGGTGAGAGCCCATGCCATCGTTGCGTCGTCTGTCCGTTGTGCTTGCCCTGGCGCTGAGCGCGCCGCTGTCGGCCCATGCCATCGAGTTCAGTGCGCAGGAACTGGCCCGCGCCAAATCCCTGCAGCAACGCCTGGTCACGCTCGACAGCCACCTGGATACGCCGGCCAACTTTGGTCGCAGCGGTTTCGACATCGAGCAACGCCACGACCGCAACGCCCTTTCGCAGGTCGACTACCCGCGCATGGTCGAAGGCGCGCTGGACGGCGGTTTCTGGGCGATCTACACCGACCAGGGCGACCGCACCGCTACCGCCCATCTGGCCGAGCGTGACCACGGCCTGCAGCGACTGATGGAAATCCGCGAGATGCTGGCGGCCAATCCCGAGCGCTTCGCGCTGGCACTGACCGCCGATGACGCAGCGCGGATCAAGGCTGCCGGCAAGCGCGTGGTCTACATCAGCATGGAAAATGCCAGCCCGCTGGTGGCTGACCCCAGCCTGCTGTCGTTCTACCACCGCGCCGGCCTGCGCCTGCTCAGCACGGTGCACTTCGCCAACAATGAGTTCGCCGATTCGGCCACCGATCCCAAGGGGGCCGAGTGGAAGGGCCTGAGCCCGGCCGGCAAGGAACTGGTACGGGAGGCGGTGAAGCTGGGCATCGTGATCGACCAGTCGCACGCCTCGGACGCGGTGTTCGACGACCTGCTGGCGATGATGCCGGTGCCGTTCGTGCTGTCGCACAGCTCGGCCAAGGCGGTCTATGACCATCCGCGCAATCTCGACGATGCGCGCCTGCGCAAACTGGCCAAGGCCGGTGGCGTGATCCAGGTGAACGCCTATGGCGGCTACCTGATCGATACGGCGAAGACGCCCGAGCGCAAGCAGGCCGAGGAAGCGCTGAGCAAGCAGCTGGGCGGCTGGGAAGGCATGGGCATCGAACAGGGCGTTGCCCTGCTGAAGGCCGAACAGGCGCTGGACCATGAGCATCCGGTGCGCCACGCCAGCCTGGACGACTTCTTCGCCCACTTCGAGCACATCCTCACGGTGGTCGGCCCCGAGCACGTGGGCATCGGCCTGGATTGGGATGGTGGTGGCGGACTGAGTGACCTGCCCGATGTCAGCCAGCTGCCGAAGATCACCGCGTGGCTGCTGCGCAAGGGCTATACCGAGAAGCAGATTGCCGGCATCTGGGGCGGCAACCTGCTGCGGGTGATGCGCCAGGCGCAGGATTACGCCGCAAAGCAGGGCGGTTGAAGCGCCCTGCGGTAGTGCCGGCCGCTGGCCGGCATTGCCCCTGTCAAGAGGATGCGGGTTGCCGGCCAGGTCA
>NZ_JBHHMJ010000849.1:0-407 GCF_042136455.1 Stenotrophomonas sp. 3diitr2024 | reverse complement strand
TCCTCGCCCTGCGCGACCACGCCATAGCGCTCGTCCTGGGTATCGACCAGGTCGCCGGCAATCGCCGCCAGCAGATCGTTGGCGGTCACCAGGCCTTCCACGCTGCCGTACTCATCCACCGCCACCGCCAGCGGTACCGGTAACAGGATTTGCAAATTCTATGGCGAGCGCTGCCTTAGAACATAAGAGCGAAGGGGTTGTTCTAGGGATTGCTACAAATATGTTTAAACTGGCAGGAAGTGTGATTGTATTTGGGGTTGTTGGTGCATATATCATTGGGTTAATAAGGTATACCTTTAAAATTTTTATGTCTTAAAGGAGGGCTAGTATGAGGTTGACCGGAAAACAAACGTGGGTATTTCAAAATGATATATATGTGAATGCAACGGGTACTGCTGTCGGTCCGA
>NZ_JBHHMJ010000848.1:0-8237 GCF_042136455.1 Stenotrophomonas sp. 3diitr2024 | reverse complement strand
GTGGCGCGCCGCGGCGCGCAGCGACGACACCGCGAATTCCGGCGTACCGGCAAAGACAATCCTCATGGCTACCCCACTTGCAGGATGGATTCGTGCAGGAAAGAAAACGGCGCCGTCGGCCGGCGCCGTGCAGCCCGCGCGCGTCGCGCAGGCACGGGCCACCCGAAGGGCGGCCCGGATGGGCGATCACGCCACGTGCTTGCGCTGCTTGGCCAGCTTCTTGCGGACCATCTCGCGCTTGAGCGGCGACAGGTAGTCGATGAACAGCTTGCCGTCCAGGTGGTCCATCTCGTGCTGGATGCAGGTGGCCAGTACTTCACCCGCCTCCAGCTGCTGTTCCTGGCCGTTGCGGTCCAGGTACTTCACGGTGATGGTGTCGGCGCGGGTGACGTCGGCGAAGATGCCCGGGACCGACAGGCAGCCCTCCTGGTACACCCGGCCCCCGTCCCTGGCGACGATTTCCGGGTTGATGAACACATGCGGTTCATTCTTTTCTTCGCTGACATCGATGACCATGAAGCGCTTGTGCACGTCCACCTGGGTGGCCGCCAGGCCGATGCCCGGGGCGTCGTACATGGTCTGGAACATGTTGTCGATCAGTTCCTGGAAGGCCGGCGTGGTGACTTCGGCGGCGTCGATCAACGCAGCCTTGGTACGCAGGCGCGGATCGGGGAACTCGAGAATGGGGAGAAGGGCCATGGCTGTTTCCGGATAGGGGGCCGGCACGCCGGCATACGTCGCAGATTCTAGCTCCAACGCTTGCCTTGCGCCCCGGTTTCTGGACTATAGTGCGTGGACCTGTTGGGGAATCAGGGCTTCACACCTATGTTGCTTCGTTTTCGTACGGTCGTCGCCGCGGCGATGCTGACCGTGGCTGCCTATGCTACCGCCGTGGAAGTGAATGGCGGGCACCCGGACACCTATGTGGTCCGAAAAGGGGATACGTTGTGGGATATCGCCGCACGTTTCCTGCAGAAGCCTTGGCTGTGGCCGGAGATCTGGCAAGCCAATCCGCAGATCGCCAACCCGCACCTGATCTATCCAGGTGACGTGCTGAGCCTTGCCTACCTGGACCGGGTGACCGTGTCCCAGGCCGGCCCGCGCCAGGAGGCCCCGATCGACGCCATTCCGCTGGCCCAGGTCGAGCCGTTCCTGAAGCAGCTGAGCGTTGTCGACAGCATCAAGCAGCTGCCCTACGTGGTCGGCCTGGAGGACAGCCGCCTGCGCGTGTCCGGCGGTGACACCGTCTACGTGCGCCTGGCCGATGCCCAGGTGGGCCAGCGCTGGGCCGTGGTACGCCCGACCGTGCGGTACGCCCAGCCCAAGCCGACCGAAGACCTGACCGCCAATGGCGACGTGACCCCGGGCAGCGGCAACCTGTGGAAGGCCTACAACGCGCCCAACGCCCGCCGTGGCGTGCTCGGCTACGAGCTGGCCCAGGTCGCTACCGGCACCATCACCCAGATTGCCGGCGGCAAGGTCGAGGCCTCCACGCTGGTGCTGGACAAGAACGACGGCGGCCGCGAAGTGCGCGCCGGTGACCGCCTGGTACCGGTCGAAGCCAAGCCGTACGACCTGCAGTTCATCCCTCATGTACCCGCTGCCGGTGTCGAGGGTGTGGACGTGCGCGTGCTGGCCGTCACCGACATGTTCAATGCCGGTGGCCCGCGCGACGTGATCGCGATCTCGGCCGGCCGTGCCCAGGGCGTGGACAACGGCACCGTGTTCTCGCTGTGGCGCCCGGGCCGCCATGTGGCGCACCGCATGAAGTACCCGAACTCCTCGCGCATGGACGACTCGCTCAACACCGGCGCGGGCCGGGTCTCGCTGCCGGATGAGTATGCCGCACACGCGATGGTGTTCCGTACCTTCGACAACGTCAGCTACGCGCTGGTGATGCAGGGCGTGAAGCCGGTGCAGGTCGGTTACAACGCGCTGCACCCGGACGCGAAGTAACCGTTGCCGGGCGTGCCGACCGCTGCCCGGCAGGCGTCTGCGGGAAAACCTGACGATCACGTGCGAAGGCGCCCTAGGGCGCCTTTGTTGTGTGCGGCCGATAGTGGGGGATGACCACGCATGCATATGAGGCGCTGCTGCGCCTGTTGATGGCGGGAGGCGCACTGGCGCCACGACGGGCCCTGCTGCAGGCCGCGGGCGGTGCGCAAGCCGCCATCGCGCAAGGCCCGGCGAACTGGCGCGCGCACGGCTGCACGCCGGAGCAATGCGCCGCGCTGGAACGTCCCGAGGCCCGGGCGCGTGCAGCCGCCCTGCGCTGGCTGGAACAGGACAATCATCACCTGCTGCCCTGCACCGATCCGGCCTTTCCACCCTCGTTGCTGGAGGTGCCCAACCCGCCGCTGGCGCTGTTCGTCGCCGGCGACCCCAGCCTGGCCTGGCGCCCGTCGGTGGCGCTGGTCGGCAGCCGTTCCCCCACCCCGGGCGGGCGCGCACTGGCCGCGCGTTTTGCCGGCTGTTTCGTCGAAGCGGGCCTGGCGGTGACCAGCGGCCTGGCCGCAGGCATCGATGCGGCTGCGCACCAGGCCACGCTCGAGGCCGGTGGCTGCACCGTGGCGGTGATCGGCACGGGCCCTGACCGCGCCTATCCGGACAGCCACGCCCAGCTGCAGGCGCGCATCGCCGCCGAGGGCGTGGTGCTCAGCGAGTACCTGCCGGGTACGGCGGCCCGCCCAGGTCACTTCCCCGCGCGCAACCGGCTGGTGGCCGGGCTGGCGCTGGCCACCGTGGTGGTCGAGGCCGCGCAGCGTTCGGGCGCGCTGATCACCGCGCGCCTGGCCGCCGAGGCAGGCCGCGAGGTCTGTGCCCTGCCCGGGTCGGTGCTCAACCCGCGCGCGGCTGGTTGCCACCGCCTGATCCGCGAGGGCGCGGCGCTGGTCGAGCGCCCCGAGGAGGTTCTGGAACTGCTCGCCCCTGCCCTTCGCCTGCAGCTGCCGGGCTTGCAATCGCGGCTGTCCACCCCCACTGAACAGGCACTGCCGGCCCTCCTGCCGGCGCGCTGGGCCGACGACCCTGACTACCAGTGCTTGTGGCGAGCCCTGGACCACAACCCAAGCGGTATGGATTCACTGATCACGCGCTGTGGATTGACGGCGCCCCAGGTGTCCTCCATGCTGCTGGCCATGGAACTGGCGGGAATCGTGGTGTGCGTACACGGCCGCTACTGTCGAACGCCCTAGTTTCTTCACCTCCACAGCGTCGCGCGACGCAGGCCGAGGGGCAATGAAAGAGAGCATCCTGGATGTACTGCTGTACCTGTTTGAACACTATTTCAGCGAAGATGCGGACCTGATCCGTGACCGCGATTCGCTGCAGAACGGCCTGATCCAGGCCGGTTTCAGCCCCACCGAGATCAACAAGGCGTTCGACTGGCTCGATGCCCTGGCCGCGCAGCGGCCGAGCGTGGCCCAGGCGCGGGTCGATGGCCCCGTGCGCATCTACCATGGCCCCGAGCTGGACAAGCTGGATGTGGAATGCCGCGGCTTCCTGCTGTACCTGGAACAGCACGGCATCCTCGACGCCGACCAGCGCGAGCTGGTGCTGGACCGGGCGATGGCCCTGGACCAGGACGAACTGGACCTGGACGACCTGAAATGGGTCGTGCTGATGGTGCTGTTCAACCAGCCCGGCTCCGAAGCGGCCTATGCCTGGATGGAGACGCAGATGTTCATGGACGAGCCAGAACCCCTTCACTGACCGTACACTTGGGGGCATAGCGCATTCAGGAGCGTCCCCGTGAGCGAGTGGTTCCATGCAGAAGGCAACCGGCAGCAAGGCCCGCTGCCGGCGGAACAGTTGGTCGAGTTGTTCCGAAACAACCAGATCTCCCTGGACACCCTGGTCTGGCGCGACGGCCTGCCGCAATGGCAGCCGTTGCGTACCGTGGTCGACGAGCTGGGCCTGATCGTGCCGGCACTGGACGTTGCTGCGCCGGCCCAGCAACCCGAGCCGGAACCGGAACCGGTGGCCCCCCCTCCGCCCCAGCCGCCTGTGCTGCCGCCGTCCACGCCCTATGCCACCCAAGCGGCAGCCGGGGTTCTGCCACCGCCGAAGAAGAAGCTCTCCGGTTGCGCCCTGACCGCGATCATCGGCGGCGGCCTGCTGCTGGTACTGGTACCGATCATGGCCATCCTCGCGGCGATCGCCCTGCCCGCATACAACGACTACACCGTGCGTGCCAGGATCGCGACCGCGGTCAATGCCCTGCAGCCGCTGAAACAGCAGGTGCAGCACTTCGCCGACGATGAAGGCCGCTGCCCCGGCGCCAACGATGCCGGTTTCCCGGCCCCGGGTGACTTCACCCAGGCCGGCCTGTCGGCGGTGAACATCGGCCGCTTCAACAACGGTCACTGTGGCATCGAAGCAACGCTGGCCGTGCCCGGCAAGAGCCTCGATGGCGACCTGCTGTGGCTGGAATATGATCGGGACAGCGGCCGCTGGGAATGCAGCGGTGAAAGCGACGACAAGTACCTGCCGACGTCGTGCCGCGGCTGAGCCACGCGCACGGCAGCACCTCCAAGGACGATCCAACAGGGAACATGCAATGACTGAGTGGCACTACGCCGTAGGACAGCAACGCCAGGGCCCGCTGTCGGTCCAGGAGATCCGCCAGCGCTTCCAGCGCGGCGAACTGAACCTGGACACCCTGGTCTGGCGCGAAGGCATGGCCCAGTGGGCTGCACTGCGCCAGGTGGTCGATGAACTGGGCCTGCAGACGCTGGCCGACGCCAGCACCGCCACTGCCAGTGGCGGCTTCGACCTGCGCAGCGACTACGCCGCCATCGACAACGGCACTGCGCCGCTGCCTGGCACGGGCGCGCTCAGCAGCTCACCCTACAACGCACCGGCCGCCGCCGCTGCCGGTGGCGCGCGGCCGGTGATCGGCGGCGAGGTGGTCTACGCCGGCTTCTGGAAGCGCGTCGCGGCCTACATGATCGACTACTTCGTGCTGGCCGTGCCGGGCGGCATCATCGGCGCCATCATCGGCGTGGTGCTTGGCGCCAGCATGGGCGCGGTGGGCAGTGGCGAGACCTCCATCGAAATCGTCGCGCAGCTGGCCAGCGCGCTGATCAACATGGCCATCGGCGTGGCCTACTACACCTGGTTCCATTCCTCGCAGGGCGGCGCCACGCTGGGCAAGATGGCGGTCGGCATCAAGGTCGTGCGCAGCAATGGTGACCGCCTGACCCGTGGCCGCGCCTTCGGTCGCTACTGGGCCATGCTGCTGAGCAGCTTCACCCTGGGCATCGGCTTCCTGATGGCCGCCTTCACCGAGCGCAAGCAGGGCCTGCACGACATGATCTGCGACACCCTGGTGGTCGACCGCTGGGCCTACACCGACCAGCCGCAGCTGCAGCGCCATGAGCTGGGTACGGTCACCATCGTGATCCTGGTACTGACCGGCCTGCTGACGGTGGCGGGCCTGGTGCTGCTGGTGGCTGCGGTCGGCTTCATCGCCAAGATGGCCTCATGAACGGCCATCCTCACGTCTGGCTGCTTGACAGGGGCTGGCCGGGCGTGATTCCTCTAATAAGGTGAAACCTGAACGCCCGGCACACTACCGGGCGTTCAGCGTATTGATTTGTCCGTGGCCGCTTCACTAATGCGGCCGTTTGCTCCACCCTAGCGGCCCCTTCCCTGCGGCTCGCCCCACAGACACTGCTGCCATGCCCAAGCACCTGCTCATCGTCGAATCGCCGGCCAAGGCCAAGACGATCAACAAATACCTCGGCAAGGACTACACCGTCCTGGCCTCGTATGGGCATGTGCGTGACCTGATTCCGAAGGAAGGCGCGGTCGACCCGGACAACGGGTTCGCCATGCACTACGACGTGATCGACAAGAACGAAAAGCATGTCGATGCGATCGCCAAGGCCGCCAAGGGCGCCGACGACATCCTGCTGGCAACCGACCCGGATCGCGAGGGTGAAGCGATCAGCTGGCATATCGCCGAGATCCTGAAGGAACGCGGGCTGGTCAAGGACAAGCCGATGCAGCGCGTGGTGTTCACCGAGATCACCCCGCGCGCCATCAAGGAAGCGATCAGCCAGCCGCGTGCGATCGCCAGCGACCTCGTCGACGCCCAGCAGGCCCGCCGCGCACTTGACTACCTGGTCGGCTTCAACCTGTCGCCGGTGCTGTGGCGCAAGGTGCAGCGCGGCCTGTCTGCCGGCCGCGTGCAGAGCCCGGCGCTGCGCATGATCGTCGAGCGCGAGGAAGAGATCGAAGCCTTCATCGCCCGCGAGTACTGGTCGATCGCTGCCGAGTGCGCGCACCCGTCCCAGCACTTCAATGCCAAGCTGGTCAAACTGGACGGGCAGAAGTTCGAGCAGTTCACCGTCACCGATGGCGACACCGCTGAAGCGGCGCGCATGCGCATCCAGCAGGCCGCGCAGGGCTCGCTGCACGTCACCGACGTCGCCAGCAAGGAGCGCAAGCGCCGCCCGGCGCCGCCGTTCACCACCTCCACCCTGCAGCAGGAAGCCTCGCGCAAGCTCGGCTTCACCACCCGCAAGACCATGCAGGTGGCGCAGAAGCTGTATGAAGGCGTGGCCATCGGCGACGAAGGCACCGTCGGCCTGATTTCGTACATGCGTACCGACTCGGTGAACCTGTCGCAGGACGCGCTGGCGGAAATCCGCGACGTGATCGCCCGCGACTACGGCATCGCCTCGCTGCCGGACCAGCCCAACACCTACCAGACCAAGTCGAAGAACGCCCAGGAAGCGCACGAAGCCGTACGCCCGACCTCGGCCCTGCGCACCCCGTCGCAGGTCGCCCGGTTCCTTACCGACGACGAGCGGCGCCTGTACGAGCTGATCTGGAAGCGTGCGGTGGCCTGCCAGATGATCCCGGCCACGCTCAACACGGTCAGCGTCGACCTGTCGGCCGGCAGCGAGCACGTGTTCCGCGCCAGCGGCACCACCGTGGTCGTGCCCGGCTTCCTGGCCGTGTACGAGGAAGGCAAGGACAACAAGAGCGCCGAGGACGAGGATGAGGGCCGCAAGCTGCCCGCGATGAAGCCGGGCGACCGCATCCCGCTGGAACGCATCCTGGCCGAACAGCATTTCACCCAGCCACCGCCGCGCTACACCGAAGCGGCGCTGGTGAAGGCGCTGGAAGAGTACGGCATCGGCCGTCCCTCGACCTACGCCTCGATCATCCAGACCCTGCTGTTCCGCAAGTATGTGGAAATGGAAGGCCGCAGCTTCCGCCCGTCCGACGTGGGCCGCGCGGTGTCCAAGTTCCTGTCCAGCCACTTCACCCAGTACGTGGATTACGACTTCACTGCCAGGCTTGAGGACGAGCTCGATGCCGTCTCGCGCGGTGAGGAAGAATGGATCCCGCTGATGGCCCGTTTCTGGGAGCCGTTCAAGGAACTGGTCGAAGACAAGAAGGAATCGGTCGACCGCGCCGAGGCCAGTGGCGCGCGCGAGCTCGGCACCGACCCCAAGACCGGCAAGCCGGTCAGCGTGCGGCTGGGTCGCTTCGGGCCGTATGCCGCCATCGGCAGCACCGCCGAGGACGCCGAGGAAAAGCCGAAGTTCGCCTCATTGCGCCCCGGCCAGTCGATGCACACCATCTCGTTGGAAGACGCGCTGGAACTGTTCCTGATGCCGCGCGCACTGGGCGAGGACAATGGTGAGCCGGTCAGCGTCGGCATCGGCCGCTTCGGCCCGTTCGCCAAGCGCGGCAGCACCTACGCCTCGCTGAAGAAGGAAGACGACCCGTACACCATCGACCTGGCCCGCGCCGTATTCCTGATCGAAGAGAAGGAAGAGATCGCGCGCAACCGGATCATCAAGGAGTTCGAGGGCAGCGACATCCAGGTGCTGAACGGCCGCTTCGGCCCGTACATCAGCGATGGCAGGATGAACGGCAAGATCCCCAAGGATCGCGAGCCGTCATCGCTGACCCTGGCTGAAGTGCAGCAGTTGATGGAAGAAACCGGCAAGCCGGTGCGCAAGGGCTTCGGCGCCAAGAAGGCCGCTGCGAAGAAGGCACCGGCCAAGAAGGCTGCGGTGAAGAAGGAAGCAGCGCCGAAGAAGGCCGCGGCCAGGAAAGCGCCGGCCAAGAAGGCTGTGAAGAAAGCTGCCGCAAAGAAGGCACCGGCGAAGAAGGCCGTCAAGAAGACCGCTGCAAAGAAGTAGATCCACGCCATGCGCGGATGAGGGGCGGTGCCGGCCGCTGGCCGGCAACACCTGGAAGCGTCGGATGCCGGC
>NZ_JBHHMJ010000847.1:0-8419 GCF_042136455.1 Stenotrophomonas sp. 3diitr2024 | reverse complement strand
CGGCCAGCGGCCGGCACTACCAGGACGATACGCGGCGGGTGAAGGGGTGATGCCGACCAGCGGCCGGCACGACCGAGTGGTGGCTGAAAGGGTAGTACCGGCCGCTGGCCTGCAGGAACCATCAGATGCGCCACGCTTGATTTCAATCAGGGCCAAGCGAAGAGGAACGCCCGAAGATGTCTGCCATGAGCTTCCACGTTGACGAGAGCGAGGACACTGCGCTGCAGGCGGCATTGCTGCGGCAGCCACGGCACGTGCTGTTTCCGCCGGCTGACCAGTTCAGTACCGGCTTTGGCGAAAGCGGGTGGCGCGCCGCCGTGCGCGCCAGCAACGAGCACCTGATCCCGCGTGGTTTGACGCTCGGCTTCCAGGCGGGTCGTGGCGGGCGCGACGTGCCACCGCAGGCGTATCTGGACACCCTGCTGCTGGCGCTGCGCCTGCAGGCCGGCGCGCTGGCTGAAGATCGCGAGGTGGTGGCAATGGTGCTGCAGTTGGGGCTGGCCGAGACGCTGCCGCCACCACAGCTGGGCCAGCTGCTGGATGCCGTGCCGCAGTACTTGCGCACCGTGGCGCGGCCACAGGTGGAGGTGCGGCTGGACGCGGGCAGCGCGCTGGCGCCGGCACAACTGCGTGCGGTGGGCTGCACCCGCCTGAACGTGATTGATCGCGCCGATGCACCCGGGCCGACGCTGCTGGCGCATGCGCGACAGGTGGGCTTTACCGCGCGATACTACCAGTTGCGGGTGCCCGGCAGCGCGGATACCGGCTTCATCGAACGACTGCATGAGGTGCTGGCCGAAGCGCCCGAGCGCATCCTGCTGCCGGCGCCTTGCGCGCTGCCAGACCATCCCTCGGCGACACGATGGCTGCAGAGTTGGCGCCTGCTGCGCGCAGCCGGCTACGAACCGATCGGTGGTGACCACTACCAGCGCGGCGACCTGCCGATCCCGCATGGCCCGGGCGATGGCCAGCGTCATTGTGACCTGGCCGGCGTGCCACGCCGCGACCGCAGCGATTTCATCGGGCTTGGGCTGTCCGCCTGCAGCCAGATCGGCGAGGTGTTCTACCGCCTGGAGGACGAACTGGGCGAATGGCGTGCGCGGCTGCAGGCTGGGCATATGGGCGTGTCTGCCGGATTGATCCTGTCCGAAGACGAGCGACTGGCGGCCGAGGTGGCGCAGAGTATCGCCTGCGATCACGCGCTCGATGCGGTTGCCTTCGAATGGCGCAACGATGAACCGTTCGAAGAATGCTTCGCCGGGCAGCTGCCAGCATTGGCACCGTTGCTGGCGCGCGGCTGGGCGCACTGGGATGCGCGCGTGCTGCGGCTGGCCGAAGAAGGGCGCCTGCTGTGGCGTATGATGGCCGCATGCTTCCGGCCGGCGGCCGCCATCGCTTGAGTCTTGCCCAGATGTCTTCGAATCCGCCTTCGCACGGCCGCCTTGGACAGGCCACCCCGAACCCCGCCGCCGCCGATGACGGCGACGCGCTGCACTTCTGCAGCACCTGCGCGTTTTCCGACGCCTGCATGTCGCAGGGCTACGACAAGACCGCACTGGGCGATCTGCACGTGCTGGTCGACCACGTCGGTCCGTTCCATGCGGGTGACTACATCTTCCGCGCTGGCGAGTCGTTTGATTCGATTGCTGCGGTGCGCGCCGGCATGGTCAAGACCTTCGTCGACGACAGCCAGGGCAACGAGCAGGTGCTGGGCTTCAGCCTGCCGGGCGAAGTGATCGGCCTGAATGCGATCCACGGTTCGCGCTTCCCCTGCAATGCGGTGGCGCTGGATACGGTGCATCTGTGCCGCATCTCGTTCCCAAAGCTGAGCTCGCTGGCCACGCGTATGCCCGGGCTGCAGGCCAAGCTGTTCAGCCTGCTCAGTGCGGAGATCGGCAAGGTCGCCACGCTGGCCGCCAACCACCGTACCGAAGAGCGCATGGCCGCATTCCTGCTGGACATGTCCGAGCGCTACGCGCGGCGCGGTTTTTCTGCCACGCGCTTCAACCTGACGATGGCGCGTACCGAGATCGCCAACTACCTGCGGATGGCGCCGGAAACCGCCAGCCGCGTGCTGCGCCGCCTGAGCGATGATGGGATCATCGCGGTGAAGCAGCGTGAGATCCTGCTGCTGCAGCCCGAGCGCCTGGCCGCGCTGGCGGTGGCCGACGAATCCGATCCGAACTGAACCTGGCCGGGAGCCGACGATGAAGCGAGCTGGACTGTTGTTGCTGGGCCTGCTGGCCACGGTGCCGGCCTGGGCGGCCACGCTGACCGTTTCGGCGGCATCGAGCCTGACCGAGAGCTTCCGCGAACTGGGCAATGCCTATGAGAAGGCACACCCGGGCACCAAGGTTGATTTCAACTTCGCCTCGTCCGGCGTGTTGCTGCAACAGATCAGCCGCGGTGCGCCGGTGGATGTGTTCGCCTCGGCCGACGAAACCACGATGGACCAGGCCCAGCAGCAGGATCTGCTGGCGGCCGGCACCCGCGAGGTGTTTGCAGTGAACGCGCTGTGGGTGGTGGTGCCGCCGCAGGCCAAGGCGGCGCCGCGTACCTTGAAGGACCTGGCCGGTGCCGGTGTGCAGCGCATCGCACTGGGCAACCCGGACAGCGTGCCGGTCGGCCGCTATGCCAAGGGCGCGCTGGAAGTGGCGGGCCTGTGGTCGTCGGTGCAGAGCAAGACCATCACCACGCAGAACGTGCGTCAGTCGCTGGATTACGTGGCGCGCGGTGAAGTGGATGCGGGTTTCGTCTATGCCACCGACGCGCAGGCGATGCCCGACCGGGTGCGCCGTGCGTTCGCGGTGCCGGTGTCCGGGCGCATCGCGTATCCGCTGGCGGTGACCAGGGGCAGTACGCAGCCGGCAGGGGCACGGCGCTTCGCTGCCTTCGTGCGTTCGCCGCAGGGCCAGGCGATTCTGGCCAAACACGGATTCGGCAAGCCCTGACGCATGGATCTAGACTGGAGCGCGCTGGGGTTGTCGCTGAAGGTGGCCGGCTGGGCCACCGCGATCAATCTGGTGCTGGGCGTGGCGCTGGGCGCGTTGCTGGCCCGCCGTCGCTTCCCCGGGCGCGAGCTGCTGGATTCGCTGCTGACCCTGCCGATGGTGCTGCCACCGACGGTGCTGGGGTACTACCTGCTGGTGTTGATCGGTCGCAATGGTCCGATCGGTGCGTGGCTGCAGTCGTGGTTCGGCATCAACCTGGTGTTCACCTGGCAGGCGGCCGTGATTGCTGCGGCGGTGGCCTCGCTGCCGCTGGTGTTCAAGCCGGCACGCGCGGCGTTCGAGGAAGTGGACGGGCAGCTGGAGCAGGCCGCACGCACGCTGGGTGTGTCCGAAGTGGCGGTGTTTTTCCGCATCACGCTGCCACTGGCGTGGCGCGGCATCCTCGCCGGCCTGCTGCTGGCGTTTGCGCGCGCGATGGGCGAGTTCGGCGCGACGCTGATGGTGGCCGGAAGCATTCCGGGCCGGACGCAGACGTTGTCGATCGCCATCTACGAGGCGGTACAGGCCGGCCAGGACGGCAAGGCCAATGCGCTGGTGATCCTGACCTCGGTGGTCTGCATCGTGATCCTGTTGCTGGCCGCGCGGCTGGTGGGCGGGCGTCGCCGGGAGCTGCGCGATGTGGCTTGACCTGCAGGTGCAGCGTCGCCTGCAGGCGGCCGGCCAGGAGTTCGTGTTGGACGTATCGCTGCAGTGCACGCAGCGGCAGGTGGTGTTGTTCGGGCCCTCGGGCGCGGGCAAGAGCCTGACCTTGAAGGCGGTGGCCGGGCTGCTGCGGCCGGGCCAGGGGCATGTGCGCGTGCAGGGGCAGACCCTGTTCGATGCGGCCACCGGCGTGGATCTGCCGCCGCAGCGCCGCCGGCTGGGCTATGTGTTCCAGGATTACGCGTTGTTCCCGCATCTGAGCGTGCGCCAGAACGTGGCGTTCGGGCTGGAGAAGGGGTGGTTGAATCCACGGAACCGCCAGCGCTTCGGTGCGGTGGAGCAGTGGTTGCACGCCTTCCGCATCGACACCGTGGGTGATCTGCTGCCCTCGCAGATTTCCGGCGGGCAGCGCCAGCGCACCGCACTGGCGCGGGCGCTGGTGACGCAACCGCAGGCGCTGCTGTTGGATGAACCGTTCTCCGCACTGGACCACGACCTTCGGCAGCATCTGCGCCAGGAGTTGGAGGCGGTGCTGGACAAGACCGGGATCCCGTTGTTGTTGATCAGCCACGACCCGCAGGACGTAGCCATGTTCGGCCAGCAGGTGGCGCGCGTGGTGGACGGCCGCATCGTCGGCAATTGACCCGTGATGGACGCACCGGCGCTGGTTGGTCACATCTGATGGTAGTGCCGGTCGCTGGCCGGCAACAACGGAATCCTGAGCAGCCGGCCAGCGGCCGGCTCTACCGGTTCAAGGTCCGTGCGGTCCGGTGGTCATGGATCAGTACAACTCGCAGTGGGTGCGGCCTTCGCCCCGCAGTGTGTCCCAGTATCCTTCACCACCGATGGCATCGATGGCCTCGCGCACCGCGCCTTCCAGGTGGCTCTTGTTGCCGCACAGGTACAGGTGCCCACCGCGGGCCAGGACATCGCGCACTTCGGCGGCACGCTGCTGCAGCACATGCTGCACATAGACCTTTTCGGCGCCATCGCGCGAGAACGCGGTATGCAGGCCGGCCAGCACGCCTCGCGTGTGCCAGTCCTGCAGCTGGTCGCGGTACAGGTAGTCGTGCTGGCGGTGCTTCTCGCCGAACACCAGGTGCACTTCACGTTCGCAGGCGTTGGCCTGCAGTTCCTGCATCAGGCCCATCAAGGGTGCGATGCCGGTGCCGGTGCCGACCAGCAGCAGCGGTGCCTGGCCGGTATCGGGCAGGTGGAAGCCGGGGTTGGAACGGCAGTACACCCGGGCGTGGTCGCCGCCGTGCAGCAGGCTGCCGGTGGCGGTGCCGAAGCGCTCGCGGTCGCGCAGGGTGTAGCGCACTTCGCGCACGCACAGGCTCAGCTGGTCGTCGCAAGGGTGAGAGGCGATGGAATAAGCGCGAGGCAGCCGCGGTGACAGCAGCCCGCGCAGCCGGGCCAGAGGAGCGCTGTCCGGGGTGGCGTGGTCCTGCAGCACGTCCAGCAGGTCCAGGCCGTGCAGGTAGGCGTCCAGCTCGCGCTTCTGGCTGACCTTCAACAGGCCCTTCAGTACCTCGCTACCGCCGAGCCTGGCCAGTTCGCGCAGTACGCCCTTGCTCAGCAGGCGCAGCTCGCGGTCGTGCAGGGCGGCCACGGCCGCGGTGTCGCCATACCAGGCAGCCAATGCCTGCAGCAGGGCGGGATCGTTCTCGGGTACCACGTGCAGGGTGTCACCTGCGCGGTAGGCCATGCCACTGCCGGCAATGTCCAGCTGCAGGTGCCAGGCAGCGGGGTCGCTGCTGTTCAGGCGGCGACGTTCGAGAATGGGGGCGGCAAACGCATTGTCTTCGCCATAGGCGGTGACCTGCAGGCGCAGGTCCTGGCCAGCGTTGAGGTCGCCCTCCAGCACCTGGCCGAGCACCGGCCGCCATTGCTGGAAGAACTGCTCGTAGCCCAGGTCGGCGTCCACCCGATGCAGCAGCGGCTGCGCCTGGCGCTCGCTCAGTGCAGCATCCAGCGCCTTGGTGAAGCCGCAGAAGCTCGGGTAGCCGGTGTCACCGAGGCCGAACACTGCATAGCGCAGCCCAGCCAGCGTCGGGGTCTGGCGCAGTGTTTCGAAGAACTGTTCGCCATTGGCCGGCGGTTCGCCATCGCCGAACGAGCTGGAAATCGCCAGCAGCACGTCGCCGTGACCGAGACTGGCCACCTCGATGTCGTTGAAAGGGAGCACCTGCGGCGCGTGCGGCTGCAGGTCCGCGCCCAGGCGCTGGGCCAGGGCGCGGGCATTGCCCGACTCGGACGCGAAACCCACCAGCAGGCGGCTGAAGGGCGTACTGGTCGGGAGGGCGTTCACGCGGCCTCGTAGAAGTCGTCGAACTTTTCCTTGCTGAACTCGACCAGCTCGTAGTTCTGCATCAGGTCGTTCACCACGCGGCGGATGCTGATGTAGGAGGTGATGTTGCCGTCGGCGTCGAACAGCGGTTGCACGGTGGTGTCGACCACGTAGAGCACGCCGCCCTTGCCGAGGTTGGGCACGATGCCGGTCCAGGTCTTGCCGGCCTTGATGGTGTCCCACATGTCCTTGTAGACCGCCTTGGGCACATCCGGGTGGCGCACGATGCTGTGCGGCTGGCCGATCAGTTCCTCGCGGGCGAAGCCGGTGAGGGTGCAGAACAGATCGTTGGCGTAGGTGATGTTGCCCTGCAGGTCGGTGGTGGAGATCACCATGACGTTCTGCATGGCGTTCAGCAGCTGGGCGTTGTCGGGGGTGTAGCTCATCGCAGGGTCCTTGTGGATGCCGGTAACGCCGGCGTGTTCGGGTCCTGCATAGAGATACGCCCGCACGGCAGCGGGCGGTTTGACATTGGTCAAGCGGGTGGCGCGAAGGGCTGCGACCGGGTGTCGCAGGGAGCTGAGCCCATGCTTGGCTCGCGCGGCAAGCGGGAATGCCAGCTGCCGGGCGTGGGCTCGGCTCTACAGAAACGGCGGGCGCGTCAGCCCATCAGATAGCGCAGCACACCTGCCGAGAACACGCCGATCAGTACCGTCGGCAGCATCGACAGCCGCGTGGCGGCCAGCAGGGTGATCGCCAGCGCGGCGAGGTCGGCGGGCTTGTCGGCGACGAAGTCCGGGGCGATCACCGAGATCAGCACGCAGCCCGGCGCGGCTTCCATCACCGTCACTGCGCGTTTGCTCAACGTGCGGTTACGCAGCGCGAGGAAACCGACAATGCGGGTCAGGTAGGTGGCGGCGGCCATCAGCACGATGGTCAGCACCGAGGTCCAGTGGATCAGTCCATTGAAGATCATGCCGGGTCCTCCGCCAGCAGCCAGGCGGCGGCCAGGCCGGCCAATGCGCCGCTGGCCACGTACCACGCACCTGGCACCAGCAGGTAGGTAGCGGCGGCGACGACCAGGCTGACCAGCCACGGCCGCGCCGCCTTCATGCCTTGCCACATGCCGCGCAGCAGTACCAGGAACACGGCGGGGAAGGCCATGTCGAAGCCATAGGCGTGGATGTCGCCCAGCATCGGGCCAACGATCGCGCCGAGTGCCGTACAGGCTACCCAGACCGTGTACAGGCCGGCCGATACGCCCAGGTAGTAGGCCAGGCTGAAGCCAAGTGCGCGTCGGCGCGCATCAGCCACGCCCATCGCCCAGCTTTCGTCGCACATGAAGAACAGCGCTGGCAGCACCCGGCGGCGCGGCAGGTGTTGCAGCAGCGGGGCCAGGCTGGCGCCCATCAGCAGGTGGCGGCTGTTGACCAGCGCGGTGATCGCCACGATCAGTGCGATGTGCGGTGGCGAGGTCCACAGTTCGACGGCGGCGAACTCCGAACCGCCAGCGAAGTTGAGGCCGGTCATCAGCGGTACTTCCAGTGCGCTCAGGCCCTTCTGGGCCGCCTGCGCGCCGAGCACCAGGGCGAACGGAATGAAGCCGATCATCACCGGTACGGCGGCGCGCAGGCCGCGCAGGAATTCGGCACGCGGCGCGGTATCGCAGGTGTCTGGCAGGGGGAGGGTGGTACGGGCGTCCATGGAACGGCACGACGAGGTGGGGGTGGCCCATGCTAGCGGTCCGATCACGAAATCGGGTTGCGTTGATGCCACTGGATTCTGGATGATTGATATTCCATGCGGCCAGAGTCGACCAGGACGAAATTTCATGCAGTACCAGCTGGACAACCTTGATCGCCGCATCCTCGACGCCCTGCAGCGCGACGGCCGCCTGCAGAACCTGGAGCTGGCCCGTCTGGTCGGGCTGTCGCCGTCGGCCTGCCTGCGCCGGGTGCGGCTGCTGGAGGAGGGCGGTTACATCGACCGCTACGTGGCGCTGTTGAACGAGGCCAAGGTGGGCCGCGGCTTCACCGTGTTCGTGCGGGTGTGGCTGCGCGGGCAGGACGAGGACACCACCAATCACTTCATCAACAGCATCAAGTCTTTCCCGGAAGTGCTTGAATGCCATCTGATGGCCGGTGACTGCGATTTCCTGCTGCGGGTGGCGGTGGCCGACCTTGATGCCTACCGGCAGTTCCAGATGCAGCACCTGAACCGGATCGCCGGCGTGCAGAACACCAAGACCGAGATTCCGATGCAGCGGATCAAGCAGACGACCCAGCTGCCGCTTTGAGGGATGGGGTTTGCGGCCGGGTTGCACCCGGCACCCGCCGGTAGTGCCGGCCGCTGGCCGGCAACCTCAGAAGCAACGGCCGAAGCAACAGCTTGCATTCCGTGGGATGGCGGGGTGGGTCTGGTTGCAGGGGACGCCGTAAACCCTTCCATGGGGGCTTGGCCGCGGCATCCATGCCGC
>NZ_JBHHMJ010000846.1:0-346 GCF_042136455.1 Stenotrophomonas sp. 3diitr2024 | reverse complement strand
GGTCCCATCTCATGCGCCCACAGCTTGCCGTTGGCGTCGAAGGCCATGCCCAGGATGTTGCGATGGCCCAGCGACCACACCTGTGCGGCAACCCCGCCCTGTGAGGCGAACGGGTTGTAGAGACGGATTTCAATGTTGGGGTGCCGGTCCAGCGCCATCATCAGCGCGTCCTTGTCCTTGGCGTTCATGTCATCGAGCAGGATGCGCACGCGCACACCGCGCTCGCCATCGATGATGCGGCGGTGTTGTTGGTCGATCACATCGATGCCGATGTTCAGATCGTCCTGCCAGACCAGTAGTGCCATCCCCGGCTCCCCTTCATGCGTATGTCGGGGCCGACTGTAGA
>NZ_JBHHMJ010000845.1:0-330 GCF_042136455.1 Stenotrophomonas sp. 3diitr2024 | reverse complement strand
GCGCCCCCCCTATCGATGTAGGACGATGTCCAAATTCGACGCTTGATGTGTCGTATTCCGCCCAAATCTTCACGCCCCTCACAATTCGTACTTGTCCGGTTTCTGCCCGTCCCACCCGATCACGTCACCATCGAGATCGATGGCAAGTCGCTGGTCGTGCCCAAGGGCTCGATGATCATCCAGGCGGCCGACAAGGCCGGCATTCCGATTCCGCGCTTCTGCTACGCAGCACACCCGGTCTCGCACGACCCGGCCCAACCGCTGGACACCGGCATCGACCGCGCGCTGTGGCTGACCCCGGCCGAGCTGCAGGCCGCCGGTGAGCGCCAG
>NZ_JBHHMJ010000844.1:0-501 GCF_042136455.1 Stenotrophomonas sp. 3diitr2024 | reverse complement strand
GGGCCAGCGTGCTGTCGATGGGCCCCTCACTGGGGGCGGACACCTTTGCACCCTCTGGCACAGGACTGCTCAACCACGCCATGTAATCGAGCATCGCGCGCATCTGCGGCGAGTCCTTCGGCAGAGGCTTGCCGTTTCGCTTCATTATGAAAAAGGACGCTTCATTCAAGGGGCGACACGTGGTGATGGTGTAACGGGTGAAGATATTACTCAAAATTTAAAAACGATTAAAGCTATCCCACTTCGTTTAAATGAAGAAGTAACGTTAGAAGCACGAGGCGAAGCTTATATGCCGAAGCGTTCATTCGTTAAACTAAATGAAGAAAAAGAGCAAAATGGAGAAGATGTATTTGCGAATCCGCGTAATGCAGCAGCAGGTTCAATACGTCAACTTGATCCGAAAATTGCAGCGAAGCGTAACTTATCTATGTTTGTGTATGGTCTTGCGAATGTAGAAGAAAAAACAATTCCATCACATAGTGAATCGCTTGATTTCTTAGG
>NZ_JBHHMJ010000843.1:0-456 GCF_042136455.1 Stenotrophomonas sp. 3diitr2024 | reverse complement strand
CATGCGTGACCAGCTCGAGCAGATGCAGAACATGGGCGGCATCGGCGGCCTGATGGACAAGCTGCCGGGCCTGGGCAACATCCCCGACCATCTGAAGCGACTACCACTGTATAATGCTGTGTCATTAAAAATTGTTTAATTAATTCCTGAATTTCTTGATCGTCCTCTACCACGAGAATATGATAGTTTTTCATAATATCACCTCTGGTAGTCATTATAGCCGTACTATCTGGAGTTTATGTGGAGATACAGTAGTAAACTTCATAGGACGTTTACTACTAAAAAATATTATTAGCTATATTACTTTTTTATGGAGAAATAATTGTTTTAAAAAACTTATCGTATGAATTGATGTACGATTAATATTTACGAAAAACTAATGTATAATAACGTGAATTGTATGTAGTTTCTTAAAATTCGCGAAAATATACTTTTGCTTCTTTACCAAAAGAGGAA
>NZ_JBHHMJ010000842.1:0-397 GCF_042136455.1 Stenotrophomonas sp. 3diitr2024 | reverse complement strand
TGCGGCGAAGCGGATCGCATCGAAACCGCGCGCTGCGGAGAGGTAGGCCAGCGGTGCCAACAGCAGGCCGAACAGGGCCGGCAAGGCAGGGTGGCGCAGCAGGAAGCGCATCGAGGTGGTCAGCGTCATCGCGAACGCGGTCCCGATCAGCGGATCGGTGCGCCACTGGTCGTGCAGTTCACCAGCCTTGGCGAAGTATTCGTCATCGGTCCTGGCCCAGGCGGTGGGGAAATCGATGATGACCGCGCCGACCAGCGCGCGGAAACCGTCCGCCCCGACGCCCACGCGCGCAAGGCCTCGACCTGCTCGGCCATCAGCACCGACAGCGGCCTCGTCGCGCGGATCTCGTTCATCAGCAGCTCGGTGTCCAGCGGCCGGCCTTCGGCGTGCGCTGCGT
>NZ_JBHHMJ010000841.1:0-625 GCF_042136455.1 Stenotrophomonas sp. 3diitr2024 | reverse complement strand
AGGGTGCGCGCGGTTGCAGGAGCAGCGGTCGGTGGGTGCCCTGGCGCAGTGCCGAGGCCAGCGCGACCGCCTGGCGGACATTGCCCGCACGGCCGTCAGTGACCGTCCATGGCGCGCTCGATCGTTTCACCATTGGCATTGGGATCATATTTTTGGATTGCCTGTACTACAAGATGCATTGTCTATTGCACATTCTGAAACGAAAAAAGAGATACGTACACTTGTTTCTTATGAATGGACAGATGAAGCTTTGGACGCACGCGTAAAAGAGGGTACTGAAATTGCATTTTGTGCGGATTGCATAAAAAAAGAGTTTGAAGAAAAAGCGAGAAATATTAACATTATTCCTCCGACCTTAACGTTCCAGAATCAAATGGAATTAGATCTTGGTGAAGTGACATGCGTGTTAAAACATGTGGGCGGAGATCATGCACATGATTCAGTTGTTATGTACATAAAAGAAGAAAAGATATTGTTTTTAGGGGACTGTATATATGCAGATATTTTTTCCTCGAAGTGGAACTATACGACGAAAAGAACGTTTGCATTAATAGATGAATTAGAAAAATTTGATGCTGAGACATATATTCTTTCTCATGGGGAAGCGATAAATCGAGAGGAGTTT
>NZ_JBHHMJ010000840.1:0-1368 GCF_042136455.1 Stenotrophomonas sp. 3diitr2024 | reverse complement strand
TGGCCATGCCGGCCAGCGGCCGGCACTACCCCATGTTTGCAGGTATCGGTCAAGGCGGCTTGCCGCCGCGTGCGCGATAATGCGGCCATGAGCATCCAAGAGCTTTCCCCCGCGCAGGCGTGCGAGCGCCTGGCCCACGGCGCCGTGCTGATCGATGTGCGCGAGGCGCATGAACGGGCCGGCGGGATGGCCGAGGGCGCGCGCGGCGTGGCCAAGGGCGAGCTGCATGCCGACCCGGCCGCGCATCTGCCGCGGCGCGACCAGGAGATCCTGCTGATCTGCCAGAGCGGCAAGCGCTCGGCCGATGCCGTGCAGTTCCTGCTGGAGGCCGGCTACACAAACGTCGCTTCCGTGACGGGCGGTACCGTGGCCTGGCGCGAGCAGTCGCTGCCCTTGGTGCAGCCGCTGGCCAGCGCCGCGGACCGCGATTTCTTTGATCGCTATTCGCGGCATCTGCTGCTGCCACAGGTGGGCGAGGCCGGCCAGCGCCGGCTGCAGCAATCACGCGTGCTGGTGCTGGGCGCGGGCGGCCTGGGTGCGCCAGCCGGCTTCTATCTGGCCGCCGCCGGGGTAGGGCACCTGCGCTTTGCCGACCACGACCGCGTGGAGCGCAGCAACCTGCACCGGCAGATCGTGCATACCGAAGCCAGCGTCGGCCAGCTCAAGGTCGATTCCGCTCGCGAGCGCCTGCTGGCGCTGAATCCCTCCATCGAGGTCGAGGCGGTGCCGGAGCGGGTGACCTCTGAGAACGTGGATGCGCTGCTCGAGGGCGTGGACGTTGTGCTGGATGGCTCGGACAACTTCCCGCTGCGCTACCTGCTCAACGACGCCTGCATCAAGCACGCCAAACCGCTGGTGTATGCCGCCATCGAGCGCTTTGACGGCCAGGTAAGCGTGTTTGACGCCGGTCGCCAGCGCGGCGTGGCGCCGTGCTACCGCTGCCTGTTCCCGGAACCGCCGCCGCCGGAGTTTGCGCCGAACTGTTCCGAGGCCGGTGTGCTGGGCGTGCTGCCTGGCCTGGCCGGCGTGCTGCAGGCCACCGAGGTGCTGAAGCTGCTGCTGGGCATCGGCGAGCCGCTGGTGGGCCGCCTGCTGCGCTTCGATGCGCTGGGCATGCGCTTCCGCGAGACCGGCATCCGGCCGGACCCGCAGTGTCCGGTGTGCGCGCCGGGTGTGCCGTTCCCGGGATATATCGATTACGCCGCGTTCTGCCGGGGTGGGTGAGGCTGGCCGGGGATTCATCCACGCATGGCGTGGATCTACCGGGCGCGGCGGCTGTGCGTCATCCACGCATGGCGTGGATCTACTGTAGAGCCGAGCCCATGCTCGGCTGCTTCTGGCCTCGGCACGAAGAGCAGCCGAGCGTGG
>NZ_JBHHMJ010000837.1:0-377 GCF_042136455.1 Stenotrophomonas sp. 3diitr2024 | reverse complement strand
GTGGCGGTTGCCCGCGCGTTTGCCAAGTCGCCGACCCTGATCTTCGCAGACGAACCCACCAGCGCGCTGGATGCCGAGAACGGCCAGCGCGTGATCGACATCCTGCATCGCTACGCACGTGCGCATGGTCATGGGCATGTGCAGGTTCACTGTCCGCGTGGCAGAGGCTGCAGCCCTCGCTCCACGCGCTGTCGCCGTCTTCGTAATGTTCCTGCTTCCAGATCGGGCACTGGTGCTTGACCACCTCGTTGCCGGAACTGGCGGTCAACGCACGTGCGCTGGCGGTCGGCCAACCGGAGCTGGCACTGGGCAATGCAGTGGGCAGCAGCATCGTCAATCTGGGCTTGACCCTGGCGGTGGCCGCCGTCGCCGCCCCC
>NZ_JBHHMJ010000830.1:0-6699 GCF_042136455.1 Stenotrophomonas sp. 3diitr2024 | reverse complement strand
CGTCCGCGGCATGAATGCCGCGGCCGAGCTTACAGGGACGTACTTGCAGCGTGTCCCGCAGCGCCTGCCCCTGCAGCCAGCCCCCAGCAGACAGGAACGCGCCGCTCTTCAATCCACCTACCCCGCTAGAATATGTGCATGAAAGCCCTGCACTCCCTGTTCCTCGCCGCCACCCTGGTGCCGGCCCTGCTGTCCGTCTCTGCCCCCGCCCAGGCCTGGGGCGCGCAAGGCCACCGCCTGGTTGCCGAAGTCGCCGACGCCCGCCTCAACCCCGCCGCCCGCGCCGAAGTGGACCGCCTGCTGGCCACCGAAGCGGACGCCACCCTGGCCAGCATCGCGCCGTGGGCCGACCAGCTGCGCGCCAAGGACCCCGGCCTGGGCCGTCGTTCGGCCGGCTGGCACTACGTCAACATCGCCGAAGACGACTGCCATTACGAAGCACCGAAGCACTGCAGGAACGGCAACTGCATCGTCGAGGCCCTGAAAGCACAGAGCGCCATCCTGGGCGACCGCAGCCTGACCGATGGCGAGCGCCTGCAGGCACTGAAGTTCGTCGTGCACCTGGTCGGCGACATCCACCAGCCGATGCATGCCGGTTACGCTCATGACAAGGGCGGCAACGATTTCCAGCTGCAGTTCGGCAACCGCGGTACCAACCTGCACTCGCTGTGGGACAGCGGCATGCTCAACACCCGCAAGCTGGACGACGCCGGCTACCTGCCGCTGCTGCAGAGCCAGCGCGCGCCGAAGCTGGCGCGCCAGTCCAACCCGCAGCGCGACCCACAGACCTGGGCCGAGGCCAGCTGCCGCATTTCCATGCAAGCTGGCGTTTATCCGGCCACGCGTAAAATCGGTGACGAATACACCGAGCGCTACCGGCCGCTGGCCGAAGCGCAGCTGCGACTGGCCGGCGAGAACCTGGCGCAGTTGCTGAACCGCGTGCTCGGCACGCGCTGAGGAGAGTTCCGATGCCGGTCCAGGTGCAGTCGTTCTTCCACCGTGACAGCAATACCTTCAGCTACCTGGTCAGCGATCCGGCCAGCGGTGATGCGGCGCTGATCGATCCGGTCCTGGACTACGACCCGGATACCGACGCCAGCAGTGAAGCGCCGCTGCATGCCGCATTGCAGGCCATCGAACAGCAAGGCCTGCAGCTGCGCTGGCTGCTGGAAACCCATGCCCATGCGGACCACGTGTCGGCCGGGCGCCGGCTCAAGCAGCGCTTCCCGCAGGCCACGCTGGCCATCGGTGAAGGTATCCGCGCGGTGCAGGCCACGTTCGCGCCGCGCTATGGCCTGCAGCTTCCGGCCGCCGATGATATCTTCGATCACCTGTTCAGCGACGGCGAAACCTTTGCCATTGGCGAGCTGCAAGGACAGGTGATCGCCGTGCCCGGCCACACCAGCGACAGCATCGCCTACCTGATCGGCGATGCGCTGTTCACCGGCGATTCGCTGTTCATGCCCGACGGCGGCACCGCACGCTGCGATTTCCCGGGTGGCGATGCCGCGCAGCTGTATCGCTCGATCCAGCGCCTGCTGGCGCTGCCCGATACCACCCGGGTTTTCGTCTGCCACGACTACGGCCCGGGGGGCCGTGATTTCGCCAACGAAACCACCATCGGCGAACAGCGCGCGCACAACATCCACGTGCATGACGGCGTGGCCGAGGCGGAGTTCGTCAGCGTGCGCCAGGCCCGCGATGCTACGCTGGAAGAACCGAAGCTGATGCAACCGGCGGTGAAGGCCAACATCCAGGGCGGGGCCTGACGTACGCCGGGCAGAGCCCGGCGCCATCGGTTTCCATCACGGACCGCGAGCGTTCACTTTCCCTGCGTGCGCACCACATGCTGGCCCTTCACGATCTCAAAGGTGAAGGCGTACTGCAGGGTGACCGCCACCGGCTCGACCCGTTCGGCGCCCCGGCAGTCACCGCGGTCGGCAGGCACCTTGCCAGCCGCGAAGTGGCAGACCGCTGCGGACGAGTACTTCCACATCGCCACGGCCTCCTGCGCAGCCTGCAGCAGGGGCGCATTCTCGCCCGCAGCACCTGCCGCGCACTCCGGGCGATCGGTCAATGGCAGGCTGCGCTCGACGACGCCGTTGGCATCAACCACCACCTGCAGGCAGATCGTGGTCGGCGCCAGTTCCGCACGCGGGTCACGATCGCCGACCTCCGGGTCCGGTGCCGCGTACAACTGCGGCATCCGGTAGCCCTCGGTCGCACCCAGCGAATACGCCTGCAACTGCCCACTGCCACCGCCCGCCTGCGGCTGCAGTCGCTGGTGGCCGACATTCTCGCTGCGGGTGTGCACGGTGGCCAGCCGTTCCTGGCTCGCACACCCCATCATCAGCGCCGCCACCACGAGCAGCGGCGCGGACTTCACTGGGCGTCCTCGCTGTTGTCCATCGCAAAGGTGATCGGAATCTTCACTGCGCCTGCCACCGGCCTGCCGTTCTTCATCGCCGGCCGATAGGTCCAGCTGCGCGCTGCGGTGATCGACACCGCGTCGAACACGCCCGGATTGGTGGCACTGAGCACCCTGACATCGGTGGGTTGGCCGCTGGCATCCACTTCCACGCGCAGGTTCACCACGCCCACCTGGCGCTCCTCGACCGCGGATTTCGGATAGGAAGGCGGTGGCATCTTGACGACCTGGATCTCCCGATCCATGACCGCCGCTGCCGGGCGGCCAGCCATCGCATCGCCCTGGCTGGCCCACGCTACTGCGCCCATTCCCAGGCACAACCCGACGACCAGCACCTGCCCCGATACCCACGGCAATGCCTTCCGCTTGGACTGCTTCAACATGGCGATACGCTACTTCAACACGGGTTGGCTGCGCCAATGGCAGACCGCTGGCGCAACCGGGTGGACCAGCTGCGCCTTCAGCAGCGTGCTGGCGTAAAGCCCGCGCAGCGCAGGCTGCGGGGCGATGGTGCGGGCATCGCAGGCCAGTTCCTGGTCGCGCAGGAAGCAGCGTGCAGCCCAGAGCACCAGCGGGTGGAACCAGAACACCGCACGCATAAGCAGCAACGCACCATTGGCCCAGTGATCGCCATTGCGGCGGTGGCTGCGCTCGTGCTGCAGGATCAGCCCCTGTTCCTGTGCGCTGAACTGTTGATCGAAGTCCGGGCCAACCACGATTCGCGGCCGCCACAGGCCAACCAGTGCTGGCAGGCCTGGGTCACCACTGGCCTGCCAGCTGCCATCGGCGCGCGGCTTCAGCGGGCCCATGCGCCGTTCGAAACGACGCTGCGCGCGCAGGTCGCGCAGCAGGCAGATGCCCATGCCCAGCGCCCATGCCAGCAGCAACAGCGGTGCCCATGGCAGCGACGGCCCTGCCAGTTCGTCCACGGCCCCTGGCTCGACTTTCAGCAGCACTGTCGGCACGTGCTGCAACAGCGCAGCCTGCGGCAACGGCAGCAGCAAGGTCACCAGCAGCATCGGCAACAACCACCAGCTGCGATAAGCCAGTCCAGCGCCCCCCATCCACACCAGCAGCGGTCGCAGCACGGCCAGCAGGATCACCCCCATGGCCAGCCACACGCTGGCCTGCCACAGTCCACCGAGCAGCTCAGTCATGGTCCAGCTCCTGGATCAGCTTCTTCAGTTCGGCGATGTCCTGTGCGCTCAACTGGCCGCGTTCGCTGAAGTGCGCGACCAGCGGCGCCACGCGCCCTTCGAAGACACGGCCGATGAAGTCCTGGCTCTGCGCCTCCACCCACACCTGGCGCTGCAACAGCGGGCGATACAGATAGCGCCGGCCATCGCGCTCAGCGGCGATGGCGCCCTTGGTCAGCAGGCGGTTGAGCAGGGTCTTGATGGTCGGCTCGGCCCAGTCGCGGTGAGCCAGCGCAGCCACCACATCATCGGCGCTGCGCGGTGCCTGCTGCCACAGCACCTCCATCACAACGGCTTCGGCTTCGCTGATCGGGGTCATGGTTTACATCCGTAATCGATAATCTGATTACGCGCGTAATCGAACCTCCTGTCAAGCCCCTCGACTCCGGATTCATCGGCTTTGCGCCAGCATCGAGCACTCCCGGCCGAGGCTTCGGATGAAAGCGCTTCCCAAGAAGGAATTCCCGGTCGAGCAGGCCCGACGCTTCCTCGAACCCGGCCCGATCGTGCTGGTCAGCACCGCCTGGCGCGGCCAGCGCAACCTGATGACGATGGGCTGGCACATGGTGATGGGCTTCTCGCCGTCGCTGGTCGCCACCTACCTGTGGAATGAAAACCACAGCCATGCACTGGCCGTCGGCAGTGGCGAGTGCGTGATCAACGTACCCGGCGTGGAACTGCTCGATACCGTGGTGGACATCGGCAACTGCAGCGGCCGCGAGGTCGACAAGTTCGCCCGTTTCGGGCTCGATGCGCTGCCCGCGCGCGAGGTCGGTGCGCCGCTGGTCGGGCAATGCCACTCGAACTTCGAATGCCGGTTGTACGACGACAGCCAGGTGGCGTCGAGCAATCTGTTCATCTGGGAGATCGTGCGCGCCCATGTTGCGCCCCGGCCGAAACTGCCGCGCACGGTGCATTACCGCGGCGATGGGCAGTTCATGGTGTCCGGCGCAGAAGTCTCGCGTCGACGGCGGTTCAAGCCCGACATGCTGTAATGCCCGCACTCCCCCACACGCAGGACCGCCGCGCATGACCGAACACCTCACCGACCTGGACGCCGCCGTCGACTGGTTGTTAGCGCGCGTGGACGGGCCGCTGCGGATCGGGGCACCGCTGGCGCTGGGCAAGCCACATCGGCTGCTCAACGCCCTGTATGCGCGCGTCGAGCACGATCCCTCACGGCCGCTGCAGCTGTATACCGCGCTGTCGTTGAATCCGCCGAAGGCGCGTGGCAACGGCCTGGAGGCACGCTTCCTGGCGCCGTTTGCGCAGCGCCACTTCGGCGACGATTTCCCGCGCCTGGCCTATGCCGATGCTATCGCGCGCGACGCGTTGCCAGCGCACGTGCAGGTGGAAGAGTTCTACATGCAGTCCGGCGCCCTGCTCGGTTCACGGCAGGCGCAATCCAGCTATACCAGCCTGAACTACACCCACGCCGCCGATGCGGTCGCTCAGCGCGCACCGCAGGTGATCGTGCAGAAGGTGGCGATGCGGCCGAATGACCGCCGGCTTTCGCTGTCGTGCAACAACGACATCACCCAGGACACGCTCGATGCGATGACCGCGCGCGGCCTGCCGCGCCCGTTGCTGATCGCCGAGATCGATCCGCAGCTGCCCTACCTGGCCGGCTCGGCGACGGTCGATGTGTCGTTCTTCGATCTGGTGATCACCCCACCGCCACCGTACCCGGCGCTGTTCGGGCTGCCGCGGCAGCCGGTCGGCGATGCCGACTACGCCATCGGCCTGTATGCCAGCACCCTGGTGCGCGACGGCGGCACCCTGCAGATCGGCATCGGCACGCTGGCCGACGCGCTCAGCCATGCGCTGGTGCTGCGCCACACCGACAACGCGCGCTACCGCCGCGTGCTGCATGCACTTGATCCGCAGCTGGCCAGCCACCCGCTGGTGCAGGAGATCGGCGGCGTGGACCCGTTCGAAGTGGGACTGTACGGCTGCAGCGAGATGCTCAACGAGGGCTTCCGCCGACTGGTGCAGACCGGGGTGATCAAGCGCAAGGTGCACGACGACCTGGCGCTGATGCAACGCATCGAAAATGGCAGCACGCTGTCCATCGACCATGCCACCCTGGCCGCCGAAGGCGAGTACCTGCATGGTGCGTTCTACCTGGGCTCACCGGAGTTCTACGAGTGGCTGCGCACGCTGCCGGAAGACGAATGCCGTGCGATTGGCATGCGCCGCATCAGCGAGATCAACCAGCTGTATGGCGGTAACGAGGCACTGGAGCGCCTGCAGCGCCGCCATGCGCGTTTCTTCAATTCCTGCATGATGGCTACCGCGCTCGGCGCGGCGGTGTCGGACGCGCTGGACGATGGACGCGTGGTGTCCGGCGTGGGCGGCCAGTACAACTTCGTGGCGATGGCACATGCCCTGCCGGAAGCGCGCAGCGTGCTGATGTTCCGTGCCGCACGCGATGACAAGGGCCACCGGGAATCGAACGTGCGCTGGAACTACGGCCACACCACCATCCCGCGCCACCTGCGCGACATTTACCTAAACGAATACGGCATCGCCGATCTGCGCGGCCTGACCGACGAAGACTGCGTGCATGCGATGACCGCGATCACCGAAGCGCCCTTCCAGGGCGATCTGCTGCAGCAGGCACACGCCTCGCGCAAGCTGCTGGCGGCGTCCCAGCCCGACCCGCAGCGCCAGCAGCGCAACACGCCGCAGGCACTGGCCGCGGCACTGGCTCCATTCCGTGCCGATGGCAGCCTGCCGGACTACCCGCTGGGCAGCGACTTCAACGAGATCGAGCAGGTGCTGGTCAAAGCGCTGGCGTGGCTGAAGGCCAACACGCAGTCCCGCAGCGACAAGCTGCGCACCGTCTGGGCAGCGCTGCGGCAACCGGCCGGCGACGGCGATGCCGTGTACCTGCAGCGCATGGGCCTGCAGGCACCGAAAGACTTCGCCGAACGCCTGGACGCGCGGCTGCTGCGGCTGGCGCTGGCGCGTACCGCCTGAGAAAAAGGGGACGGAGGGAATTAAGTCGTTTGTGCACAAACGACTTAATTCCCTCCGTCCCCTTTTTCTTCCGGCAACGAGAAAGGCCGGGGT
>NZ_JBHHMJ010000825.1:0-24544 GCF_042136455.1 Stenotrophomonas sp. 3diitr2024 | reverse complement strand
GCCGGGCCGATCCGGCGGCGCGCGCTTCCTCCCCCGATCTTCCCCCGCACCACCGCAACAGGCCAGCGCCGGGCCAGGGGGCCGGCTGGCCGGAGAGAGTCCATGAACCATTCCACCGTGCTGCCGCTGGCAGCGCTGTCGGTCGCGCTCGGCCTGCTGTTGGCCAGTGGCCATGCTGGCGCCCAGTCCACGTCTTCGCTGCCCGCGCCGCTGAGCCAGGCTGAGCTGTCACGCCTGGTGCAGCAGCAGGCACTGCAGATCCAGCAACTGGAAGCACGCCTCCGCGCCGTGGAGGGCGGGCACAGCACCGCCGGTGCGGCGGCCGCAACGCAGGCCCCCGCGCTGGACACCCGCGTCGCCGCACTGGAATCCAGCCAGGCCAAGGCGCCCAAGGTCACCTGGTCCAAGGGCGCACCGGAGTTCAGCAGTGCCGATGGCAGCGTGGCGTTCCGTCCGCGCGGGCGCCTGTTCGTCGACGCGTCCAGCACAGACGGATCGTCAGTGAGTGACCGCAACATCTCCGGTACCGAGATCCGCTCGGTGCGGCTGGGCGCCGAAGGCCGCTATGGCATCCTCGGCTGGGCGGTGGAAGGTGACTTCGCCGACAACGCGGTGGCGTGGAAGTCGGTCTACGCCACCGTGGACCACCGCCTGTTCGGGCTGCCGGCCGACCTGACCGTGGGCAACCGCCTCAACGACCGGGGTATCGACGGCTCCAGCAGCACTTCCAACACGCCGTTCCAGGACCGCAACGTGGTCGGCACGCTGATGCTGCCGCAGCGCGGGCTGTTCGGTGTCGGCCTGACCGAGCGCGTGTACGGCAAGGACTGGCATGCCAGCCTGTCGGTGGCCGGCAACGATCTCAACAACGCCGGCACCGACAACGACAGCCAGACCTGGGCCACGCGCGTGCATTGGAACCCGGTGGCCAGTGATGCGGTCACGGTGCACCTGGGGGCCTGGGCCTTCCACGAGGAGATCGCCGCAGGCGCCAGCGGCGTCGTCCGCAGTTCGGCCATCGCCGGGCACTTCAACGACCTGGTCAAGATCGCGCCGGGCACACTGCTGGGCGCCGAGCGCAGCACGGCCTATGGCGCGGAACTGGCAGGCTTCTTCGGGCCGGCCTGGGCGAACGGCGAATGGGGTACGCGCAACCTGCGCGGGGCCGACGCCAGCGGGCGCTACGATCTGGACCACCAGGCCTGGGCGATTTCGGCTGGCTGGTTCCTGGCCGGTGCAAGGCCGGCCTATTCGGGCAAGGCCGGCACCTGGGGCCGGGTCAAGGTGGCCGATCCTGTCACCCGCGGCGGTGCCGGGGCATGGGAACTGAAGGGGCGCTACGAGGATGTGGACTATGCCGAGCTGCCCAGTGGCGGTACTGGCCACGCGTGGACGCTGGGTGCGAACTGGTATCTCAACGACTTCAGCCGCGTGATGTTCGAGGCGATCCGTTGGCAGACCCGCAACCGCAGCGGCACCGGCCAGGGCAGGGATGAAGGCACCACCTTCAACACCCGCCTGCAGGTGGCCTTCTAGAAGTGCATGCCGCACGCGCGCCGGTCAGAGCAGCAGCAGCGCTCCGATCAACGCCGGCGGCATCACCAGCGCGCCGACGCGCAGGAAGTCGAGCGCGCTGACATGCTCGCCCTCGCGACGCAGGGCCACCAGCCACAGCATCGTCGCCAGCGAACCGGTGACCGACAGGTTGGGCCCCAGATCCACGCCGACCAGCAATGCGGCACGGGTCTGCGCCGGCAGGTCGGCCATCTGCCCGAGCGAACCGGCGGCCAGGCCGACCGGCAGGTTGTTGGCTACGTTGCTCAGCAGCGCAGCCGCGCCACCGGCCAGCCAGCTGGCCTGGCGTGGAGACGCCTGCGCCACGGCCTGCAGCGCGCTGGCCGCGCTCTGGATGACACCGGTCTGCGCCACCGCTTCCACCAGCACGAACAGTCCCGCCACCAGCGGCAGCACGCCCCAGGACACGTGTCGCAGCAGTGGCAGCGGGCTGCGCCGCTGGCGGATCGCCACCACCGCAACACTCAGCGTACCTGCGCAGAACGTGGTCAGGCCCAATGGCCCGTTCAAGGCCGACGTGACCAGCAACACGGTGCCGGTGAACAGCACGCCCAGTGCGCTCAGCCGGCCGCCGTCGGTCAACGGGCGATGCGCCGGCGCGGCCACCAGCGGCTGGGCGATCTCGCGCCGGTGCACCCAGCGCAGGACCAGATAGGTGGCACCGATCGCCGCCGCCGACGGCAGCGCGAACTGCGCCAGCCATTGCAGCAGCGGCGGCAGGTGCTGGCCGTACACCACCAGGTTGGCCGGATTGGAAATGGGCAGCACGAAGCTGGCCGCATTGGCAATGAATGCACAGACGAACAGGTAGGGCAGGGGATTGGCGCGCGCCGCCTTGCAGGCAGCGTAGACCGCCGGCGTCAGCACTACGGCCGTTGCATCGTTGGACAGGAACACCGTCACCAGCGTGCCGACCAGGAACACCAGGTCGAACAGGCGTCGCCCGGATCCGCCCGCATGCCGCACCGCGTACAACGCGACCCAATCGAACAGGCCTTCGCGCCGCGCCAGTTCGGCCAGCATCATCATGCCGACCAGGAACAGGTAGACGTCGCGGCCTTCGGCCACCGCACCCCATGCGGTATGCAGCGACACCGCGCCCAGCAACGGCAACAGGGCGGCAGCGCCCAACGCCCACACATATTCGGGGATGCGCAAAGGACGGAACAGCAGACCGAGGGTGGCAACGGCGACCGCTGCCCAGATCACGAGGGGGGCTTGGGGGGCGAGCATGGAGTGGGGCTTCAGCGGCACCTGCAGCGACCCCGGCGCAGGTGGGGCCTGGCGCGCGCGATCAGCGGATGGGCGGCCGCTGCAAATCATCGCAGGTTCCGGGTCGCCGCATCATACCGTGCGGCGCGGCTTGGCGACCGCTGCCGTCGACCGCGTTGCAGGTGGGCCGGGGGGCGGCGCCCAGCCCACGTTCAGCACTCAAGCGCGCCATGACTTCAGGCACTGCAGCGTGACTACATATGTAGTCAATCTACGCACACACCCATTGGACGAGATTGCGATGCCAAGATCCTGCTGGTTGTCCTGCGCCCTGGCCCTGGTGTTCGGCATCGCCGGGCCCAGCCAAGCGGCGACACATGCCGATGCGCTTGCCGCGATCGAGCGCAATGCACGCGCCGCGCATTCCGATGCGGTCCTGGTGATGCATGAGCGGGAGACGCTGCTTGAGCTGAAGCCCGCCGCCGGGCAGGAATCCGTTCACCTGATGTCGGCCACCAAGTCGGTCGTCGCGCTGGCCATTGCATTGCTGCTGGACGAAGGAAAGCTGGCTTCGATCGATACGCCGGTCAGCCGGATCTATCCCGAATGGAAGCAGGGCAGGAAGAGCGCCATTACCGTGCGCATGCTGCTGGACCATACCTCGGGCCTGCAGAACGTGGCGAACGCGGGCGAAGAGCTGGAAGGGGCCCCGGACCTGGTCAAGCTGGCACTGGCTGCCGAGCTGAGCGATGACCCGGGCAACGTGTTCTCCTACAACAACAAGGCTACCAACCTGCTGCCCGGCATTGTCGAGCGCCTGGCAGGCGAGCCTGTGGACGCGTATCTGGACGCGCGGCTGTTCAAGCCCCTGGGCATTGCCCACTACACCTGGATGAAGGATGAGGCAGGCACCCCGCTGGGCATGGCCGGGCTGTCCCTGCGCGCGGCCGATCTTGCCGCCATCGGGCAACTGTTGCTGGACGGAGGCGTGGCACCGGATGGCAGGCGTCTCCTGAGTGAGCAGTCGGTCGCGTTGATGACGACCGAAAGCGCCCGTGCGCCAGATGTTGGGCTGCTGTGGTGGCGGATACCGGCCTGGGAACGGTACCAGCTCAAGCCCCGGCTACGGGATCTGCTGGTGAAAAGGGGCGTGGATGACGACGTACAGCGCGCACTGCAGGCCAGCGCAGGGCGAGTATTCGAAAGCCGCAGCGCACTGGTCGCCTTCCTCGCCAATCAGCTGGGCGCGGACTGGTCCCAGCGCTACGGCAGCCAGATCTCCGCGCGCGGCCTGAAGCTCGCCGATCTCTACGACATCTCACGGGGACCGGTCGTCGGCTTTGCCGCCAACGGCTACCTGGGCCAATACCTGATGATCGTCCCGGAACAGCGCGTGGTCGCCGTGCGTCTGGTTCACCGGCGCGAGACCCACAGCGCTCCACAGGACGACTATCCCTCCTTCTTCGCCGATGTCCTGCAGCTGGCGCGGACACTGCAATAGGCCCTGTCGTCATCATGTCCACGCGCTCTGAACATCCTCCTGGAGCGTTCTTCACTGTCGTGCCGCTAAAAGTGGGATGACATCTTGGCGGCACACCTACTGAAGCATGTTTGATTATCAGGACTGGACCTTCCACGCCAATGGCCGCACGGTAGTGGCGCGGGTAGCGCTGGACGGCGACGGTGGCGGTACCATCAACCGCTACCAGCTGGTGCCGGGGCCGGCGCAGTCGGGGCTGAGCATCAAGGTCGCCTCCCAGGATGAGGCCGCGCAGAAACTGGAGGCCGAAGTGACCAAGCTGCTCGGGCCGGAGTGGTAGCCACGACGCCATGCCGGGCAGGGATCCGCATGGTGACGTCGGGATGACCGGCCCGGGCAACGGGCATCGCGCCGGATGCCCGTTGCGTGAGGCCGCTTACTTGGGCATCAGCACGGTGTCGACCACGTGGATGACGCCGTTGGACTGGCCGACATCTGCAATGCTGATGCCTGCCTTTCCACCCTTTGCGTCGATGACCCAGAGCTTGCCATCGTGGAGCGCCACGGTGAGAGGCTCACCCTGCACGGTCTTCAGGGTGGCCTTGCCGCTGTGCTTGCGGGCATCGGCCAGAAGCTGGGCGGAACTGTAGTTGCCCGGGACGACGTGGTAGGTCAGGATCCGGGTCAGCTGTGCCTTGTTTTCAGGCTTCACCAGTGTCTCGACAGTGCCTGCAGGCAGCTTTTCGAAGGCCGCATTGGTGGGCGCGAAAACAGTGAAGGGCCCGGCGCCGTTGAGGGTGTCGACCAGGCCGGCTGCTTTGACCGCTGCAACCAGCGTGGTGTGATCCTTGGAATTGACGGCGTTCTCGACGATGGTCCTGGTGGGGTACATTTCTGCCCCGCCCACGATGACGGTGTTGGCGGCGAAAACCGAGGAGCCGGACGAAACGAGTACGGCGAAGCCAACTGCGGCGGCGATGCGCTGAAGAGCGTTCACGGTGCGTTCCTTTCTGGATGACCCGCAAGTGCGGGCATTTTTCCTACGTCGGGTGAGCGTGACCGGATGCAGCAACGGCCGAGTCATCAGCTGTTTGGCCCGCAGGCGGTTTTGCTGCGCTGCATGGTGACAACGGCGAACCGCGGTGATTACTCTCCGCTGCAACGTGATGGTAGCGCTACCAGTCGGACGGGGATCCAGGGTCCGGGAGGCTGCCTTCTTTGCCGCGTGTTTGTCCTGGCAGGCTTGAAAAGCAAGTGTAAGTCGCGGCGTGCCCGAGCACCCGTGCTGTTCGGTTTGGAATGCGGGCCACGCCCGTGCGTGCCCCTGGGAGGGGGCGGTACATCCATTCGATCGTATGTCAGAGGGGACTTTCATGAGCACCTGCAGTTTCCGTGGCACCCCGGGCCCGAGGTCCGGTTCATGAGCCGCGCGTTGGCGAAGTTCCGGTCCCGGGCCATGTTCACCTTCGTGGGTGGTGCCCTGGTCATCAATCCCGCCTTTGCGCAGGACGCCGCACCGGCGACCGGGCCGCAGCCGCAGAGCCAGTCGCAACCCACCCAGCTTGATGCAGTGCAGGTCACGGGCATACGCAACAGCCTGAGCCAGGCCATGGACATCAAGCGCGACTCGGCGGGCGTGGTCGACGCGATCAGTGCCGAGGACATCGGCAAGTTCCCCGATACCAATCTTGCCGAGTCGTTGCAGCGCATCACCGGCATCTCCATCGAGCGCCGTGACGGCGAGGGTGCGCAGGTGACCGCGCGTGGCTTCGGCCCCCAGTTCAACATGGTCACGCTCAACGGTCGGCAGATGCCGGGCGCCGATGCATTCGGTGCCTCTGGACAGGTCGCCATCGGCGGTGTCGACGGCGGCACCCGCGCCTTCAACTTCGCGCAGCTGGCCGCCGAGGCCATCAATGGTATCGAGGTCTACAAGACCAGCCAGGCACAGGTGCCCAGCGGTGGCATCGGTGCGACGATCAACATCCTGACCTCGCGCCCGCTCGATCACGCCGGCATCGTGGCCAACGCCGGGGCGAAGCTGGTGTCCGACCAGAGCCAGCCGTTCGACAATGACCTGACACCGGAGCTGTCGGGCATCTTCAGCTACAGCAATCCGGAAAAGACTTTTGGCGTCAGCCTCAGCGCGAGCCAGCAGAAGCGCAAGGGTGGCTCGGTGCAGGCCACGGAGAACTACTGGAATGTGCAGCCGTGGACAGGGTCGATGCCGGGCAATCCGACCGTGGTCAATGCTCCGGCCGTCGGCCAGCTTTACGCGCGGCCCAATGACCTGCGCTACGCGTTCTCCGAATTCGAGCGCGAACGCGTCAACGGCCAGGCCGTGCTGCAGTTCGCACCGACGGACAGCCTGACCCTGACCGTGGATTACACCTACTCGACCAACGAGATCACCGAGAATCGTGGCGAGCAGGGCATGTGGCTGCAGAACAGCAACTACACCAACGTCGAGTTCGACACCAGTGGCGCCGTCGCGACACCGGTATACATCCGCGAAATCGCCGGCACCAAGGATTTCGGCCTGGAGCAGCAGCGCAGCATGCAGGAGTACAAGCTGGGTTCGCTGGGCTTCAACGCCGTCTGGAATGTCAGCGACCGCTTCAAGCTCAGCTTTGATGCGCACAACTCGAAGAACGAGAGCCGACCGAATGATCCGCTGACCGGCGGTGGTTCGATCTTCATGAGCATCGCCGGCACCAACAACTGTACCCGTGGCCCGCATTGCGGTGGCTCCTGGGTGCAGGAGCTGAACTTCAACAATGGCCTGCCGGTTGGCACCCAGGTCTGGTATCCCAGCACCGCCGATGCGGTCGCCGGGACCAATGGCGTGGTCAATCCGGGCTTCCAGGAAGGCGAGATTGGCACGCAGGTGCTGCGCGTCAACGCGCAGACCCAGATCAGCGAGATCAAGCAGGCGCGCGTCGATGGCGAATGGAACTTCGACCACGGGCGCTTCCAGTTCGGCGTGGACACCAACAAGTCCACCACCCACCGCATCCAGGCCGCCGAGGCCTACTCGACCCTGGGCGACTGGGGCGTGGCCAACGTGGACCGGGATACCGCCGCAGGCCTGATGGACCTGCTGCAGCCGGTCAGCATCGTCGGCCTGTTCGACGACTACAGTGCCAACAGCTGGCCCGCCTGGCGCGGCAATGCCGGGCAGCTCGCGCAATGGGCATCGCGCGAGTACGGCGTCGGCCTGGGTGTGAACCCGCAACGCGCGGCCGACAACTTCGTGGAAGAGAAGACCAAGGCGGCGTACTTCCAGGTGGAGCTGGACGGGGAGCTGGGTGGCATGCGCACCAACACCCGCCTGGGCGTGCGCTATGAAACCACTGACGTGGTGTCGACCTCGGTCATTGCCGTCCCCGAGTCCATCGAGTGGCAGGCCAACAACGATTTCCGCATCGTGCTGTCCGATGAGCAGCAGCCCTTCACGGAGAAGGCGCGCTACAGCTACATCCTGCCCAACCTTGATTTCAGCATCGACCTCACCGAGGAGCTGAAGGGCCGCGTTTCGTTCGGCAAGAGCATCGCCCGCGCGCCGTACGGCAATCTCTATGCGGGACCCGGGGCCCAGCAGCCGTTCGGCTCGGTGCTGATCGATCCCTCGTCGCGCGCCAGCGGCAACTCGCAGAACCCGAGCCTGAAGCCGCTGGAATCGGACAACCTCGACCTGGGGCTGGAGTGGTACTTCGCCGACGCCAGCTATGTGTCATTGACCTACTGGAACAAGTCGGTCAGCAACTTCATCGGCAACACCGTCGTCCAGGAAAGCCTGTACGGCCTCACCGACCCGACCTCCGGGCCGGATGCGCGGGCGGCGTTGGACTTCCTGACCAGCGGCGCCTGCGTCGCCCAGGTCGGGCCGGCCAATGCCGCTGCCTGCTCGGCCAACGACACCTCGCTGTTCACCGCACTGGCGTTGCTGCGCAACAATCCCGCCGGGCTGGGCGCCTACAACGGCACCGATGCGCAGGTGCTGGCCACCGAAGCGGCCTACGATCTGTATGGGCAGCCCAACGACCCGTTGTACCAGTTCAACGTCAATCGCCCGATCAACCAGAACAAATCCAAGCTGCATGGCTGGGAGCTGGGCGGCCAGTACTTCTTCGGTGACACCGGCTTCGGCGTGCTGGCCAACTACACCGTGGTCAAAGGCGATGTCGGCTACAACAATGGCGGCGATCCGGGCGTCGACCAGTTCTCGCTCACCGGCCTGAGCGACACTGCCAACGCTATGCTGATGTACGAGAAGTACGGGTGGTCGGTGCGCCTGGCATGGAACTGGCGCGACCAGTACCTGATCCTGGCCAACCAGGGCTCCAGCCGCAATCCCTACTATGTGGAGCCGTACGAGCAGTGGGATCTCAGCGTCAACTACGCGCTGGATGACCACTGGTCCTTCAGCCTGGAGGCGATCAACCTGACCGGCGAGGATGTGCGGTGGCGCTCGCGCACCTCGCAGATGATCGTCAAGCTGGCAGACCAGAGCCCGCGCTACATGCTGGGCGTCCGCTACAAGTTCTGAGCCTGGTTGCCGATGCGTCCGGCATGGCACCACTGCCCTCCAGCGGTGCCCTGCCGGGACGGTGTCGCCGCACCTGTCGCGCCTGCGCTACGCTGCCGGCCAGCCACCCCGCACTGGACTGGATACCCTGATGGCCCGCTATGAAATGCTCAACAACATCGCGCATCGGGACCTGAAGGTCGCCACCGGATTCGGGCCGCAGTTCGGCGATGCCGTGGGCATGGTGCCGGCCTATCCCAGCGAGTTCGCCGAACTGCAGCGTGAGTATCCGATCTTCCTGCGCAGGGATACCGGGACGAAGGCGTGGCAGTCCGTGGCCCTGCTGGGTTTCGAACAACACGAGAACCTGTTCCTGCAGGACGGGCGCTGGAATGCTTCCTACCTGCCAGGCGCGGCGGCCAAAGGGCCGTTCCTGATCGGCTTCCAGGAGCACTACGTGGATGGCGTGCTCACCCAGGATGCGGTGATGCACGTGGACCTGGACCATCCGCGCGTCACCGCCGGCGTCGGTGAGCCGCTGTTCCTGCGGCAGGGCGGCAACACGCCCTACCTGGACCACATCGCCGGCGTTCTGCGCGGCATCCACGAGGGCAGTGCCTTCGCGGCCAGTATGTTCACGATGCTCGACGACTGCGGGCTCATCCAGCCGGTCACGCTCGATGTGCAGCTCGCGCCGCACCACCGGGTGAGCGTGAGCGGATTGCACGGCATCGACCGCGAGCGCCTGGCTGCGCTGGACAGTCCACGCCTGGCTGCGTTGAACCGCGCCGGTTACCTGGAGGGTGCGTACCTGATGCTTGCCTCGCTGCATAACATGCGCCGCCTGATCGCCGAGAAGCAGCGCCGTCTCCGCGTCCAGGACGGCACCGCGCAGGCGGCCAGGAACTGACCGGTGCAGGCCACCCTGCCGATGCGGATCCTGGAAGGCATCGATCCTGCCGCCTTGCCACTGGCTGACCTGGTGGAGGCCGGTGAGCCGGTCGTGCTGCGTGGCATCGCCACCGATTGGCCGCTGGTCCAGGCCGGGCTGGGCGGGGTGCAGGATGCAATGGCGTACCTGTGCAGCGTCGATGCGGGTGCACCCATCCAGTACTCGTTTGGCGGCGCCGAGATCGGGGGGCGCCCGTTCTACAGCGCGGACTTCACCCGGTTGAACTTCGAAGTGCGGCGCGGCGTGCTGGCCCAGGTGCTGGAAGAGATCGCCATGACGCTGCATGCACCGCAACCGCCCACTTACTACGTGGCCTCGCTGCCGATTGCGCGGGCACTGCTGCCGGCATTCGCGCAGACCAACGACGCCGGTCTGGCGAGGCAGGGCATCGACGCCACCGCCAGCATCTGGATCGGCAACCGGGTGACGGCCTCGTGCCATTTCGACACACCCGACAACCTCGCCTGCTGCGCGGTGGGGCGGCGCGAGTTCACCCTGTTCCCGCCCGCCCAGATCGACAACCTCTATCCGGGCCCGCTCGATCCCACGCCGGGCGGACAGGTGGTCAGCGTGGTGGACTTCGAACAGCCAGACTTTGATCGGCATCCACGTTTCCGCGAGGCGCTGGCGCAGGCGCGCAGTGCGGTGCTTGGGCCCGGCGATGCGATCTTCATTCCCAGCATGTGGTGGCACCATGTACGCAGCCTGGAACCGTTCAACGTGCTGGTGAACTACTGGTGGCGAAGCTCGCCGGCCTGGCTGGGATCCGCGCTGGCGGCGCTGCACCACGCGATGTGGGCCGTGCGTGATCTGCCGGCGCGCGAAAAGCAGGCCTGGGAAGGGCTCTTCCGCTACTACGCATTCGGCCCTGGCGAGCGCGCGGGGCAGCACCTGCCTGACGCCGCGCGAGGGGATCTGGCACCGTTTGACGAGCAGCGCGCCCGCCGCATGCGCGCGATGCTGCTGGGCAGGCTCAACCGTTGATAGAGGGCACCATGTTGGATACCCAGAGCACGCCTTCAGGGCGCATCCGCAAGGTGGTCATTGCCGGTGGCGGTACGGCGGGTTGGCTGGCCGGCTGCGCGCTTGCGCACCAGTTCCGTGACCAGCTGCAGATCACGCTGGTCGAGTCCGAGCAGATCGGCACGGTCGGTGTCGGTGAGTCCACTGTGCCGCCGATCCGCACCTTCCACCGTTTCCTGCAGATCGACGAGCAGGAGTTCCTGCGTGCGGTGGCCGGCACCTTCAAGCTGTCGATCTCGTTCGAGAACTGGCGCCTGCCGGGCGATCGCTTCTTCCATCCGTTCGGCACCATCGGCCATGGCACCTGGGCGGCCCCCTTCCATCACTTCTGGCTGGACAGCCTGCGCCGCGGCATGCCCTCGGACCTGGGCGACTTCTGCCTGGAGAGCATCGCCTCGCGTGGCGACCGCTTCTCGCTGCACACCCAGCCGCAGGCCAGCTATGCGTATCACTTCGATGCCGGGCTGTATGCGAGGTTCCTGCGCGGTAGGGCCGAGGCACACGGCCTGCGCCGGATCGAAGGCCGGATCGCCCAGGTCAGGCAGCACGCGCACGACGGGTCGGTGCAGGCGCTGGTGCTGGACGACGGCCAGGTGATCGAGGGCGATCTGTTCATCGACTGCACCGGCTTCCGCGGCCTGCTGATCGAGCAGGCACTGGGCACCGGCTACGAGGACTGGCACGAATGGCTGCCATGCGACCGGGCCGTGGCGGTGCAGACCGAAGCGGTGGCGCCGCCGATACCCTATACCCGGGCGATCGCCCACGAGGCGGGGTGGCGCTGGCACATCGCGCTGCAGCACCGCGTTGGCTGCGGGCTGGTGTATGACAGCCGCCATCTGTCCGATGACGAGGCCGCCGCGAAACTGTTGCGCGATGCCGGGGCTCCACCCTTGCGCGATCCATGGAAGGTGCCGTTCCGCAGTGGACGCCGGCTGAAGGCCTGGAACAGGAACGTGGTGTCGCTCGGGCTGGCCAGCGGCTTCATCGAACCGCTGGAGTCGACCAGCATCCATCTGACAATCAGCGCGGTAGTGCGCCTGATCCAGCTGTTCCCGTTCGACGGCATCAGTGCGTCGCTGGTGCAGCTGTACAACGATGTCAGCCGCCAGGAAATGGAGCACGTGCGCGACTTCATCATCCTGCACTACCACGCCACGCAGCGCAGCGAACCGATGTGGAAGGCCTGTCGCGAGATGCGCGTGCCGGAATCGCTGCAGCAGCGGCTGCAGGCGTGGCGCGAGCGTGCACATGCGTGGCAGGACCCCGGCGAGCTGTTCCGTGTCGAATCCTGGACCAGCGTGCTGCTCGGGCAGGGCATCGCGCCCGGTCCTGCCCACCCGCTGGCGCGGGCCGTGAGTGATGTCGATCTGCGCACCTTGTTGAAGGGCATCCAACGGCCTGTGCAGCAGGCCGCCGCGCAGATGCCGGCGCAGGCGGAGTTCATCGCGCAGTACTGCAGGTCCGGCGTGGACGTGTGGCGTTCGACGGCAGCAAGCGCGTAGCAGGGTTTTGCGTTGCAGCACGCTTTTTCCGCTGCAGCTGGTTACAGTGCGGCAACACCGCTGGCGATGACGCGCGCGGTGGCAACGAGGGGGCCGGACACCACGCCCCCTTTTTGAGTCCACGGAATGTTAGCGCTACCTTTTTGTTGATCGGAGGCGGTTTCGATGGGTCTGGTTGCAGGGATCGATGCAGGGACGCAGAGCCTGAAGGTGCTGGTCTATGACCCGCGGAAGCAGGCGGTGGTGGCCTCGGCCAGCGCGCCGCTCGCGCTGGACAGCGGTGCCGATGGCAGCCGTGAACAGACGCCGGCCGACTGGGTGTCGGCTCTGCGCGACTGCTTTGCCCGGATCGATCCCTCGCTGCGCGCACGCATCGTCGCGCTGGCGGTATCGGGGCAGCAGCATGGGTTCGTGCCGGTCGATGATGCTGGCGAGGTACTGGCGCCGGCCAAGCTGTGGTGCGACACCAGCACCTCGGCCGAATGCATCCAGATCATGGACGCCGTGGGTGGGTTCCAACGGACCATCGCGCTGGCGGGCAATCCGATCCTGGCCGGCTACACGGCCTCCAAGCTGCCCTGGACCCGGACCCACCGTGCCGACGCCTATGCGCGGCTGGCGACCATCCTGCTGCCACACGACTACCTGAATTTCGTGTTGACCGGGCAGCGGTTCTGCGAGCTTGGCGATGCGTCCGGCACCGGCTGGCTGGACGTGCGCACACGCACATGGTCGCAGGAACTGCTGCGCGCAACCGATCCTGATCGTGATCTTGCTGCCTGCCTGCCGCCGATCGCTGCGCCCGATGCCCTGTTCGATATCGCGCCGAAGGCAGCCGCCGAGTTCGGGCTGCCGGCGGCCGTGAAGATTGCCGTGGGTGGCGGCGACAACATGATGGCGGCAATCGGCACCGGCTGCGTCACGGAAGGGCGGCTGGCGATGAGCCTGGGAACCTCCGGAACGCTGTTTGCCTATTCCGGCTCGCCAGTGATCGATCCGGACGGCGCGTGGGCGGCGTTCTGCTCGTCCACGGGGGGCTGGCTGCCGCTGATCTGCACCATGAACTGCACCGTGGCCACCGAACGCGTGGCCACCGCCTTCGGTTTCAGCAGCCGCGACGGTGACGCGCATCTTCGCGCAACGCCGCCGGGGGCAGGGGGCCTGGTGATGCTGCCGTTCCTCAATGGCGAACGTACCCCTGACCTGCCGCTCGGCAAGGGTGTGCTGGCTGGCCTGGATACCGCCAATTTCACCCCGGCGCATCTCTACCGCGCCGCCATGGAGGGCGCGACCTACAGCCTGAAGTACGGCTACGACGCCTTCGTCCGCGCGGGCATGCAGTTCGATCGCATCGTGCTCACCGGCGGTGGCAGCAACAGCGCTGCCTGGCGTCAGCTGGTGGCTGATGTGTTCGGCCTGCCGGTGGAGGTCCCGATGCAGGCCGAAGGCGCGGCGTTTGGTGCGGCACTGCAGGCGCTGTGGGCGCTCGCCCGGGCGCAGGGAGAGGCCACGTCGATCTGCGACATCACCGCGCGCCACGTCACCGTCGATCCCGCGCGCTCCGCACGCCCGGATCCGGACCACAGCGATGCCTATGCACGGGCCTACGCACGCTTCCTCAGCCATCTTGATGCCATCACGCCACTGCAGCGCGGCTGATGGCTCCTCCACGACACCCCCTACAACGACAGGAGCACGCACCATGAGCACGCAGCCCTTCATCGGCGCCAAGGAATACTTCCCCGGCGTCGGCCGCATTCCGTTCGAGGGCAAGGGCTCGGACAACCCGCTTGCCTTCAAGGTCTACGATGCCAACCGGGTCATCGGTGGCAAGACCATGCAGGAGCATCTGCGCTTCGCCGTGTGCTACTGGCACACCTTCTGCAATGCCGGGCACGATCCGTTCGGCCCGGGCACCCGCCAGTTCCCGTGGGAGGCCGCCTCGCCACTGGCCACGGCCGAAGCAAAGGTGGACGCGGCGTTCGAGTTCTTCACCAAGCTGGGCGTGCCGTACTGGTGCTTCCACGATATCGACCTGGCGCCGGATGCCGACGACATCGGCCAGTACCAGAAGAACCTCTCGCATATGGTGGGCCTGGCCAAGGCACGCCAGGAGGCCACCGGCGTCAAGCTGCTGTGGGGCACGGCCAACCTGTTCTCGCACCCGCGCTACATGAACGGTGCATCGACCAATCCCGACTTCGCGGTGGTCGCGCGTGCAGCCGTGCAGGTCAAGGCCGCCCTCGAGGCCACGGTCGAACTCGGTGGCGAGCACTACGTGTTCTGGGGCGGGCGCGAAGGCTATGCGTCGCTGGCCAATACCCAGATGAAGCGGGAGATCGAGCATTTCGCACGTTTCCTGACCATGGCACGCGACTATGGCCGCAGCATCGGGCTGAAGGGCAACTTCCTGATCGAGCCCAAGCCGATGGAGCCGATGAAGCACCAGTACGACTTCGACAGTGCCACGGTGGTGGGCTTCCTGAAGGAACACGGGCTGGACAAGGACTTCAAGCTCAACATCGAGGCCAACCACGCCACGTTGTCCGGCCATACCTTCGAGCACGACCTGCAGGTCGCGTCCGATCATGGCCTGCTCGGCAGCATCGATGCCAATCGCGGCAACGCCCAGAACGGCTGGGACACCGACCAGTTCCCCAGCGATCTGTACGACACCGTGGGCGCAATGCTGGTCGTGCTGCGCCAGGGCGGGCTGGAGGGCGGGTTGAACTTCGATGCGAAGGTGCGCCGTGAGTCGACCGACCTGGAGGATCTGTTCATTGCCCATATCGGCGGCATGGACGCCTTCGCACGCGGGCTGGAGGTTGCCCATGCACTGCTGACCGAGTCGCCGTGGGAACAATGGCGTGCGCAGCGCTACGCCAGCTTCGATTCCGGCGCCGGCCAGGATTTCGAGCGTGGCACGCTCAGCCTGCCGGACCTTGCGGCACTGGCCGCCCGCCTCGGCGAACCGCGCCAGGCCAGCGGCAAGCAGGAGCGTTACGAAAACCTGCTCAACCAGTACCTGCTGCGCTGAGCGCGGCCACGGTGCACTCAAGGGGATGGGGATGAACCAGGCAGCGGGCAGCGGTGAGAACACGCGGCTGATCGTACTGATCAGCGTGGTGGCGACGATTGGCGGTTTTCTGTTCGGCTTCGACAGCGGCGTGATCAACGGTACCCAGGATGGCCTGCACCAGGCGTTCCGGTCCGGTGAATGGATGCAGGGGTTCGAGATCGCGTCGATGCTGCTGGGCTGTGCGGTGGGCGCGTTCAGTGCAGGCCGGCTGGCCGATCGCCTGGGCCGCCGCAACGTGCTGATCCTGTCGGCAGTGATGTTCCTGCTGTCGGCACTCGGTGCCGGGGCGGCGGTCTCGTCGGCCTGGTTCATTGCCGCGCGGGTGGTGGGTGGATTCGCGGTCGGCGCGGCCAGCGTGATCTCGCCGGCCTACATTGCGGAGGTCGCTCCGGCCCGCTATCGCGGCCGCCTGGCTACGGTGCAGCAGATCGCGATCATCACCGGCCTCACCGCCGCGTTCCTGTCCAACTACCTGCTGGCGGCCGCAGCGGGCGCGTCGACCGAACCGCTGTGGGGCGGGCAGGCCGCCTGGCGCTGGATGTTCTGGATGCAGGCCGCGCCATCACTGGTGTTCCTGCTGCTGTTGCTGACCATTCCGGAGAGCCCGCGCTACCTGGTGGTGAAACGGCGCAAGGACGACGCCCTGCGGGTACTGACCCGGCTGCTGGGCAGCGACAAGGCCAGGGCCACGCTCGAGGAGATCGATGCCTCGCTGTCCAACGACCATCATCGCCCGCGACTGTCGGACCTGAAGAGCACGCTGACCGGGCGGATCCGCCCGATCGTGTGGGTCGGCGTCGGGCTGGCCTGCTTCCAGCAGCTGGTCGGCATCAACGTGGTGTTCTATTACGGCGCCGTGCTGTGGCAGGCGGTCGGCTTTTCCGAGAACGACGCGCTGCTGATCAACGTGCTGTCCGGCGCACTGAGCATCGGCGCCTGCGTGGTCACCGTGCTGCTGATTGACCGTATCGGCCGCAAGCCCCTGCTGTGGTTCGGCTCGGCCGGGATGTCGCTGTCGCTTGCACTGGTGGTGATGGCGTTTGCCAGCGGTTCGCTGGCCGACGGGCATCTGCAGCTGCCCGGCCGCATGGGCACGCTGGCGCTGGTGGCGGCCAATGCCTACGTCGTGTTCTTCAATCTGTCCTGGGGGCCGGTGATGTGGGTGATGCTGGGCGAGATGTTCCCGAACCAGATCCGGGGTTCGGCACTGGCGGTCGCCGGCGCGGCGCAGTGGACCTCCAACTTCGTGGTCACGGTGACGTTCCCGATGCTGCTGGCCGCGGCAGGGCTGGCGGCCACCTACGGCATCTACCTGGTGGCGGCGATCATCTCGGTGGTTTTCGTGGTCCGGCATGTGCACGAGACCAAGGGCAAGGAACTGGAGCAGATGGAAGGATGAGCGCCATGACATCGCAGACCTCCTTATCCCGCAGCGGCACGCTGCTCGCGGTAGTGATGCTGGGATTGCTCGGTTGCCACGGGCAGGACCGGCCCGCCGCCACTGCGGGAACCGCCAGCGACCCGTGGCCGCAGGTCACCTGGCCACTGGCCGCGGATCCTGCGCTGGAGAAGCGGATCACCGACCTGATGGCCGGCATGACGGTGGAGGAAAAGGTCGGCCAGCTGGTGCAGGGCGACATCGCCAGCGTCACCCCCGACGACGTGCGCCGCTACCGCCTCGGCTCGATCCTGGCCGGAGGCAACTCCGATCCCGGCGGCCGCTATGACGCCTCGCCGGCCGAATGGCTGGCGCTGGCCGACGCGTTCTACGACGCCTCCATGGATACGTCCAAAGGCGGCAAGCCCATCCCTCTGCTGTTCGGCATCGATGCCGTGCACGGGCAGAGCAACATCATGGGTGCCACGTTGTTCCCGCACAACATCGGGCTGGGCGCCACGCGCAATCCGGAGCTGCTGCGGCAGATCGGTGGCATCACCGCGCTGGAGACCCGCGTCACCGGCATGGAGTGGACGTTCGCGCCGACCGTTGCGGTACCCCAGGATGATCGCTGGGGACGCACCTACGAAGGCTACTCCGAATCGCCGGAGGTGGTGGCCAGCTATGCCGCCGCCATGGTGGAGGGATTGCAGGGCAGGGTGGGAACGCCGGAGTTCCTCGATGGCCGCCATGTGATCGCCTCGGTGAAGCACTTCCTCGGTGATGGCGGCACCACCGACGGCAAGGACCAGGGCGACACCCGCATCAGCGAGTCAGATCTGGTGCGCATCCACGCCGCCGGATATCCGCCGGCAATCGCCGCCGGCGCGCAGACCGCGATGGCGTCGTTCAACAGTGTCAACGGCGAAAAGATGCATGGGCACCGGCATTACCTCACCGATGTGCTCAAGGGCCGCATGAACTTCGGTGGCTTCGTGGTGGGTGACTGGAATGGTCATGGACAGGTCAAGGGCTGCACCACCACAGACTGCCCGGCCACGATCAACGCAGGCCTGGACATGGCGATGGCCTCGGACAGCTGGAAGGGGTTCTACGAGACGACGCTGGCTGCGGTGAAGGATGGGCGGATCACGCCGCAACGCCTGGACGATGCGGTGCGCCGGATCCTGCGGGTCAAGTTCCGCCTTGGGCTGTTCGAGGCCGGCAGGCCATCCACGCGGGCCGTCGGCGGGCAGTTCGCACTGATCGGCGCGCCGGCACATCGCGCGGTTGCCCGGCAGGCCGTGCGCGAATCGCTGGTCCTGCTGAAGAACCAGAACGGCCTCCTGCCGCTGTCGCCGAAGCAGCGGATCCTCGTGGCCGGCGACGGTGCCGACGATGTCGGCAAGCAGGCCGGCGGCTGGACGCTCAACTGGCAGGGCACCGGCACCACCCGCAAGGACTTCCCCAATGCGGACACGATCTACGAGGGCATCGCGCGCCAGGCCAGCGCGGCGGGTGGTGAAGCCGTGCTTTCCGTCGACGGTCGCTATGCAGTGAAGCCCGATGTGGCGGTGGTGGTGTTTGGCGAGGACCCCTATGCCGAGTTCCAGGGAGACCGGCCGACGCTGGCCTACAAGCCCGGCAACGAAACGGACCTGGCGCTGCTCAAGCGGCTCAAGGCCGATGGCATACCGGTTGTCGCGGTCTTCCTGAGCGGGCGGCCACTTTGGGTGAACCGGGAAATCAATGCCGCCGATGCCTTCGTGGCTGCATGGCTGCCGGGCTCGGAAGGCGCCGGAATTGCCGACGTACTGCTGCGCGGAAGCGATGGCCGCGTGCAGCACGATTTCAAGGGCAAGCTCAGTTTCAGCTGGCCGCGCACCGCCACCCAGTACGCCAACAACGTCGGCCAGAAGGACTACGATCCGTTGTTTGCGTTCGGCTTCGGCCTGACCTACGCCGACAACGGCGACCTGGCCGCGCTGCCGGAGGCATCGGGCGTGACCGGCAACGAAGGCGCGACCGGCGTCTTCTTCGCGCGTGGTGACGCAGGCCCTGGCATGGCACTGCGGCTCGAGGATGCCGCTGGCCAGGGCCTGACCGTGACCCGCGTACCGGACGCATTGCCCGATGACCGGCTGAAGATCACCGGCGTGGATCATCTGGCGCAGGAGGATGGGCGACGCCTGGCCTGGTCGGGCAAGGGCGAGGCCGTCGCTGCACTGCAGTCGCACACGGCGCTGGACCTGCAGCGCGAATCCAACGGCGACCTGATGCTGCTGACCACGCTACGGGTGGACGCAGCCCCGAAGGGTGAGGCGTGGCTGTCGGTGGGCTGCAGTGCGGGCTGCTCGGCGCGCGTCGCCATCGGGCCGGCGTTGGCGGCGCTTCCACAGGGCCAGTGGAAGCGTGTCGGCGTGCCGCTGAAGTGCCTGGCCAGGGCGGGTGCAAGGATGGACGCGATCGACCGACCGTGGTCGGTGGTGACGGGCGATGCGATGACGATCTCGGTGTCACGCGTCGCGCTGGGTGCGCTGAACGAAGCCGAGGTCACCCTCGGATGCGGAGCATGATGCCTGCGCTACCGCCGCCGGGGCGGCGCGGCGACCGAATCGCGTGCGATCAGCCGATGCGGCATCACATGATCGCGCAGCACCGTTGCGTCCGCCGCCGGACGGCGGATGGTGCGCAGCAGGATGTCGACGGCCGCGTTGGCCATCGAGGCGATGGGCTGGTGGATCGTGGTCAGTTCCGGCCACACGGTGGTGGCGGCCGAGGTGTCATCGAAACCCACGACCGACAGGTCGCGCGGCACTTCCAGCCCGCGCCGGTGCGCGACGGAGATGGCGGCAGCGCCCATGTCGTCGTTGCTGGCGAAAATCGCGGTCGGTGGGCGGCGTTGGGACAACAGCATTTCGGCGGCAGCCAGGCCGGACCGGTAGGTGTAGTCGCCGTGCTGGACCAGGCCAGGCTCCACCGCCAGCCCGGCCTCGCGCAGGGCGGTGACGAAGCCGTCGTAGCGGAGCGCACTTGCGCTCAGGTCATCGCGCCCACGGATGAAACCGATGCGGGTGTGTCCCTGCCGAAGCAGGTGATCGGTCATTTCCTTGCCGGCACTGAAATCGTCGATGCGGACGCAGGACAGGGCCTCGCTCAGGCGCCCCGATGCGATGGCCACCACCGGAATGCCTGCCTTGACCAGTTCGCTTACGGCGGCCTGCGATTCGCACAGGGGTGGCGGCAGGATCACCCCGTCGACGCGTCCGGCGAGCGCACGCGCCGCCTTGCGTTCGGATTCGGCATCCAGGTTGTCCCAGTAGTCGATGACCAGCTGGATGGCGGAACTGGAGGCGACGCGCAGCAGGCCCACCAGCAGTTCGCGCAGGTAGGCGCCGCTGGGGTTGGTGTAGATCAGCGCAATGCGCGTGTGCTGTGCGGCGGCCAGCGAACTGGCGGCAAGATTGGGCGTATAGCCGAGCTCACGCACGGCGCGCAGCACGCGCTCGCGGGTGACGTCGCGCACCTTGCCCTGGTTGATCACCCGCGACACGGTCATCGGCGAAACGCCGGCAAGGGCCGCAACCTCGTCGATCGTCACGCCTGCGGTTCTGCGGCGAACCGATTTCTTCGGCTTGTCCAATGCACGATCCCTTTGTTCTCGGTGGCGCTGCCGCGCGGGTGCGAAGGACGATGATGCGCTGCCCCGGGCCCGAACGTAGTTTACAAAGGCGCATGTTAACGCCGTTGTTGCGTGCTGTCGGCACGCGCCTGTGCGCCGTGCTCGCACTGCTGGCCTGTGCTGGCGGGGCACGGGCGGAGGATGGCTACAGGCTGTGGATGCGCTACCAGCCGGTTGCCACAACGGTCGCTGCCGTCTACCGGCGGCAGCTGGCCGAAGTGGTGGCCCCGGATGGCACGCCGATGCAGCGCGCAACCCGCGACGAGCTTGCGCGCAGCCTTTCTGGATTGCTGGGAACGGCCCCGCCAATGCGAACGGCAATCACTACTGACCATGCCCTGGTGCTGGGTACGCCGCAGTCTTCGGCGCTGGTTGCCGCGTTCGGCAACGAGATCGCCACGTTGGGCGACGAGGGCTTCCTGATCCGGCAGGTCCGGACCGGGGGGCGCGATGTGCTGCTGGTGGCGGCACGCCGGGATGTCGGCGTGCTGTATGGCATGTTCCACCTGCTGCGCCTGTTGCAGCGTGGCATGCCGCTGCAGGGCCTGGACGTGCGGGAGTCGCCGCGGGTCGCACTGCGCGTGCTCGACCATTGGGACAACCTGGACCGCTACGTCGAGCGTGGCTATGCGGGCAGCTCGCTGTGGGACTGGCAGACGTTGCCGCAATGGCGTGACCCGCGCTACACCGACTACGCCCGTGCCAACGCCTCGCTCGGCATCAACGGCACCGTCCTCAACAACGTCAATGCCAGTGCGATGAGCCTGTCGCCGGCCTATCTGGCCAAGGCCGCCGCGCTGGCCGACCTGTTCCGCCCCTATGGCATCCGGGTCTACCTGAGCGCGCGCTTCAGTGCGCCCATCGAGCTCGGCGGCCTGGCAACGGCCGATCCCCTGGATCCGGCTGTGCGGCGCTGGTGGCGCGACAAGGTCGATGAGATCCACGCGCGCATTCCGGATTTCGGCGGCTTCCTGGTCAAGGCGAACTCGGAGGGGCAACCCGGCCCGCAGGATTACGGTCGTTCCCATGCCGACGGCGCCAACCTGCTGGCCGACGCGCTGGCGCCCTACAACGGCGTGGTGATGTGGCGGGCCTTCGTGTATTCGCACGAGGTTCCCGAAGATCGCGCCAAGCAGGCGTACAGCGAGTTTGTCGGGCTGGACGGTGCCTTCCGCCCCAACGTGATCGTGCAGGTGAAGAACGGCCCCATCGACTTCCAGCCGCGCGAGCCGTTCCATCCGCTATTCGGCGCGATGCCACGCACGCCGCTGATGATGGAACTGCAGATCACCAAGGAATACCTGGGTTTTGCGACGCACCTGGTCTACCTGGGAACGCTCTACGAGGAAGTGCTGCAGGCCGACACCCATGCCCGCGGCGAGGGCTCCACGGTTGCCCGCGTGATCGATGGCTCGCTGGAGGGCCACGCACTGACCGGTATTGCCGGCGTCGCCAACATCGGCGTGGACCGCACCTGGAGTGGCTCGCACTTCGACCAGGCCAACTGGTACGCCTTCGGCCGGCTGGCCTGGAACCCGCAGCAATCCGCGCGCGCGATTGCCGAAGACTGGGCAGCGTTGACGTTCTCGCCCGACCCGCAGGTGACCGGCCCGATCGTGCGGATGATGATGGACTCGCGCGAGGCGGCAGTGGATTACATGACGCCGCTGGGCCTGCACCACCTGATGGCACGCGGCCATCACTACGGCCCCGGCCCCTGGGTGGACGGAGGCCCACGTGCGGACTGGACGTCGGTGTACTACCACCGCGCAGACAGCCAGGGCATCGGTTTTGACCGCAGCGCCGGCGGAAGCAACGCCGTGGGCCAGTACGCCCCGCAGGTCGCCGAGGTCTATGGCGACCCCGAGCGGGTGCCCGAGTCGCTGCTGCTGTGGTTCCATCATGTGCCGTGGGACCGCCGCATGCGCTCGGGGAGGACGCTCTGGGACGAACTGGTCGGGCGCTATTCGCGCGGCGTGCGCCAGGTGCAGTCGATGCAGGCGACCTGGGCCGGCCTGCGCGACCGGATCGATCCGCAGCGGCATCGGCACGTCGCGGCGTTCCTGCAGATCCAGCACGACGAAGCGCAATGGTGGCGTGACGCCAGCGTGGCGTACTTCCAGTCGCTCAGTGGCCGCCCGCTGCCCGCGGGCGAACAGCCACCGCCGCATCCGTTGTCGTACTACCAGGCCTTGCAGTTTCCGTCCGCACCGGGGGATGGCCGATGAGCAGGTTCGGAGCGGTCGGGTGTGCGCTGTTGATGATGGCTGTGGCAGTGGTGGCGATGCCGGCCGCGGCGCGGGAAACGACGGGATTGCTGCATCCGCTGTTCAGCGATCACGCCGTCCTGCAGCGTGACCGGCCCATTGTGGTCTGGGGGCACGCAGGCCCTGGGCAGCCGGTTTCCGTGACGTTTGCCGGGCAGGCGGTAAGCACCCGGGCGGACGCCGCAGGCGGCTGGCAGGCAACGCTGCCCCCGGTGGCCGCAGGCGGTCCGCACACGCTGGAAGTAAACGCCGGGACACGTCGGGAGATGGCGCGCGACGTGCTGGTCGGCGACGTGTGGCTGTGCTCGGGACAGTCGAACATGGAACTGCCGGTGTGGCGCTCGCTCAACGCAGCCAGCGAGATTGCCGCAGCCACGATGCCACGGATCCGGCTGTTCACCGCGCCGCAGTACGCCGCCGCGCAGGCACAGGAGAGCTTCAACGACAGCACTGCCTGGACATCGGCAACGCCTGATGCGGTGCGCGATTTCTCCGCCACCTGCTTCTACTTCGCGCGCGAACTGCAGCGCACGGTCGACGTGCCGATGGGGCTGATCGAGGCAGCGTGGGGTGGCTCGCGGATCGAGGCCTGGACCAGCGTTGGTGCGCTGCGCGGGCAGGGCGGCCTGGATGAGGCCCTCGATATCCTCGCGCGGTCTGCGCGTGATCCGCTGGAGGCACGCGCAGCCTGGGGCCGCTACTGGCAGCACTGGTGGGCCATGCGTGAAGGCGCGCTGCCCGGCGACGTACCTTGGCGCGCAGACACCGATGACGGCGGCTGGTCACGCGCACCGGCCGCGCTGGGGGCGTGGGAGCGGTGGAACGTGCCCGCGCTTGCCGATTACAACGGTATGGTCTGGTATCGCACGCAGGTGGTGCTGAGCGCTGAACAGGCTGCACGCGGCGCGACCCTGGAGCTGGCATCGGCCGACGAGGCGGACGTGACCTGGGTGAACGGCGTCTCCGTGGGCAGCCAGTACGGCACCGGCGAGAGGCGCTACCCGTTGCCCAGCGGCCTGCTGAAGGCAGGGTCCAACAGCATTGCGGTCAACGTGCTCGACACCTACGGTGAAGGCGGCCTGACTGGCCCCGCCACGGCATACGGCCTGCAGTTCGACAACGGTGAGCGGGTGGCACTGCAGGGTCCTTGGAAGTACCGGGTGGCGCCGGGCCAACAGGCGCCGCCATTTGCCCCCTGGCAGGCCGCCACCGGGTTGTCGACGCTGTACAACGGAATGATCGCACCACTCGGCGGTTTCGGGCTGCGCGGCATGCTGTGGTACCAGGGTGAATCGAACACCGGTGATGGTGCGGCATACGCTGCGCGGTTGCGTGCGCTGCGCGAGGATTGGCGGCGTCAGTTCGGTGCGCGCACGCCACTGCTGCTCGTGCAGCTGGCCAGCTATGGCCCGCCACCGGTTGCGCCCGCCGACAGCGGTTGGGCGCAGGTGCGCGAGGCGCAGCAGCGCGTCGCAGCCGAGGATGCGCAGAGCGGGCTCGCCATCGCTATCGACATCGGCGATGCCTACGACATCCACCCGCCGAACAAGCAGGAGCTCGGGCGCCGCCTGGCGCGCGTGGCCCGCCACGTGGTGTACGGCGAGCAGGATCTGGCACCGTCAGGTCCGCGGGCGGTCACGGCCGTGCGGACGCCCACGGCCGTGGCCATTGCGTTCGAGGATGTCGAAGGCGCGCTCACCGCAAGCGGTTCGCTGCGTCCGATCGGCTTTGAACTGTGCGAGGCCAAGGGCCATGCGCGCCACTGCGAGTACGCCGACGCCGAACTGGATGCGCGCCGGATCCTGCTGCGAGGCCCGCTGTCCACGCGCGCAACGCATGTCCGCTACTGCTGGGCCGATGGCC